>CAISKJ010001501.1 GCA_903885885.1 uncultured delta proteobacterium | reverse complement strand
CTGGGACCTCTCGAACGGCACGCTCGCGGCGACCGCGACGCGCGTGCGGAGCTCCCCCGCGCGCCTGCTGCTCGCGCCCGACGGGAGCGCGGCGCTGGCCTTGCCGCGACTCTGGATGCGCGACCGCGAGCCGCCCGTTCGGCGCATCGACCTGCGCGGCGAGGCGCGGTGGGCGCGCTTCGCCCCGGGCGCGCTGGCGGGGCGACGCGACGCGCTCGACGCGCGCTACGTGGCGGGCGCGCGGGTGCACGTGCTGTGGGGCGATGCGTGCCAGCGCGAGACCCTCGACGCCGTGACGGGCGCCAGGCTGGCCGTCGGTGAAGGGCTCGAGTGGCGGGGCCTGCGCGGGTGCGTGGCCGACGACGGATCCTTCGCGGCGCTGCGCCGGGCGGAGGCCTACGGCGAGGCGGCGGTCGTGTGGGTGGGCGCCGCGCGCGAGGCGCACGCGTGGCTTGGCGTCGCCAGCGACGAGGCGCAGCTGGTGTTCGCGGGCGAGCGCCTCGTGGTGTGCGACGGCGAGCATTGGGCCCTCTGGCGTCGCGCGGGCTCGGCGATGGAGGAGGTCGCGCGGCTCGACGGCGCGGGCTGCTCGGCGAGCGCGCTGGCGTACGACGACGCGACGGCGACGCTCGCGGTGGGCACCGACGAGGGTACGCTGGCGGTGTTCGCGCTCGGTGGCCCGCGCTGAGCCGCGCGAGGGGCGGGCAAAGGCGCCGGGGCGCGTACAGGGCAGTTGACCGGGGCGCGGCGGGGCGCCGACAATGCCGCTCCTCCTATGCCCGAACGACTCGCCGTCGAATACGCCGCAGCCACCGACGTCGGGCGCAAGCGCGCCCACAACGAGGACGCCTACCGGCTCGTGCCCGAAGACCAGCTCTTTCTGGTGGCCGACGGGATGGGCGGCCACAACGCCGGCGAGGTCGCGAGCGCGATGGCCGTCGACATCGTGGGGCAGTTCTTTCGCGACGCGCGCAAAGACCCGCCGGTCACCTGGCCCTTCAAGCAGAACCACGACGAGGTGCACGACAGCGAGACGCTCTCGATCGCTGTGCAGTACGCCAACCTGCGCATCTTCGAGTCGGCGCGGGAGAACTCCGATCGGCGCGGCATGGGCACCACCTTCGTGGGCGCGCTCGTGCGCGGCAACGCGGCCTGGGTCGCGCACGTGGGCGACTCGCGGAGCTACGTGCTCCGCAGCACGGGGCCCATCGAGCCCCTCACGACCGACCACTCGCTCCTCGAGGAGTACCGCCGCACGCGGCCCGACCTCACCGAAGAGCAGGTGAAGCGCTTCCCGTACAAGAATGTGATCACCCGCGCGCTCGGCATGAAGACCGACGTGTGCGTCGAGATGCACCGCCACGAGATGCACGACGGCGACGTGATCATCCTGTGCTGCGACGGCCTCACGGGCATGGTCTCCGACGAGCGCATGGCGCGCATCATCCGCTCGGCGCCGGTGCTCAGTGACGCGTGCCGCGCGCTGGTGCAGGCCGCCAACGACGCGGGCGGCGTCGACAACATCACCGTGATTCTTGTGCGTACGGTCGCGAAGTAGCCCGCGGGATCAGCACCGAGAAGGTCGAGCCCTCGCCGGGCGCGCTCTCGACGCGCACCTCGCCGTCGTGGGCCCGCACGATCTTCTTCGCGATGGCGAGGCCGAGGCCCGTCCCGTCGGCGCGCGTGGTGAAGAAGGGCTCGAAGATCCGCTCGCGGTGGGCCGGGTCGATGCCCCGGCCGCGGTCGCGCACGGTGAACACCGCGTGGGCCTCCGTGGCGCTCGCGGACACCTCCACCGAGGCGCCGCGCGGCGACGCGTCGGCGGCGTTGTCGATGAGGTTCACGAGCACCTTGCGCACGAGGCGCTCGTCCATGGGGGCCGTGGAGCCGTCGCCGCCCGCGCCGAGGGTGATGGTCACGCTGCGCTCGGCGTACATGGGCTGCAGCGCGCGCACGACGTCGGCGGCGAGCTCGCGCGCGTCGACGGGCAGCGCCGCGAGCGCCACGGGCCGCGCGTACTCGAGGATCTCGCCCACCGACCGGTTGAGCCGGTCGATCTCTTCGAGGGTGATGTCGAGGTACTCGCGGTCGCTCTCGGGGAGCTCGGCGCGCGATCGCAGGATCTGCACGTTCATCTGAATGGACGTGAGCGGCGTGCGAATGTCGTGGGCCACCGCCGCCGCGAAGGACCCGAGGGCCGCGAGGCGCCGCGACTCCTCGAGCTCGCGGGCGAGGCGCACGCGCTCGGTCACGTCGTCGGTGATCACCACCACACCCTTGGGCTGCCCCAGGCGATCTTTGAAGGGCGCCACGGAGAGGTCGCGGAAGCGCTCACCCCCGGCGGTTTCGAAGCGCGCCGCGGGGCGCTGCACCACGCGCTCGGGGTTGCGCTGGAGCTCGGTCATCACCGACGAGCCCTCGACGTCGCGGAGCTCGGGGTACAGGTCGTCGAAGTAGCGCGCGCCCAGGGCGGCCTCGCGGGCGATGCCCGACTGCGCGGCGAGCGCGCGGTTCCACGCCCGCACGCGGAGCTCCCCGTCGACGACGGCGACGCCGACGGGCAGGCTCTCGACGAGGTCTTCGAGGAAGGCCCGCGTGTCGGCGAGGTCGCGGCTGCTCTTCGCCGCCTCGGCGTAGAGGGTGTAGTTCTCGAACTTGAGGGCGAGGTGGTCGGCCACCGCGGCGCACACGAGCGTCTCGGCGCGCGTGCACCGCTGCGACCCGCTCACCGCGAAGAAGCCGTACAGGGCCTCGTTGCGCTGTACGGGCACGATGAGCTGCGCGCCCAGGCGGTCCATCTCGGCGATGAGCGCGGGCGGCAGCTCGGGCGCGTGCTCGGGCGTGTAGAACGGCCGCGGGTGCTGCCCGGCGAGGCCCACGAGCGCAGCGCTGGCCTCGACGCGATCGCCGGGCGGCAGCGTGCCCGCGCGGAGAAAGCGCACCTCGCACGCGGTGGCCTCGGCGAGGGCCGCGGTGGCCATCGCGAGCACCGCGTCGGGGTCGACCATGCGCGCGGTGACGGCGAGCGTCTTCTCGACGACGTTGCGCGCGGGGGCGCCGCCCGCCACGGTGTTTCCCACCCGCGAGAGGAGCCGGTTGAAGGCGTTGTGGAGCGCGTCGATGAGCAGCAGCGGGAGGCCCGCGACGACCACCACCGCGAGGCCCGCCGAGCCCACGCGCACGAGCCACGCGTGCAGGGGCGCCGCGGCGAGGCCCACGTAGGCCGAGAGGGTGCCCGCGGCGATGACGGCGAGCACCACCTCGTTCACGAGGACGCGAATCTCGAAGAGGTGGTAGCGCAGCACGGCGACGCCGGTGCCGCCCACCACGACGACCGCCATGCCCACGGCCTGCGCGAGCAGCACCCACGTGGGCGCGCGCCCTTCGAAGAACGAATGAAACGCCACGAAGAGGGCGATCGAGAGGGCCCACGGCGCGACGAGGCTCGCCTGCACGAGGGTGATGGGCGCGCCCGGACCGCGCTCGCCGGGCTTGATCGACGCGCGCCAGTTGCGCTGCAAGAAGAACAGCGCCGCCACGAAGTACGACGGCATGAGCCCGAGCATGAGCACGTAGGGCCCCTCGGCCTCGACGAGGGAGCGGTGCTGCGCGAGCGCGATGAAGCCCGCCGTGGCCGCGTTGAGGGGCCAGCGAACGCGCGCCGGCGCCGGGCGGTCGAGCGGAAAGCTGTACGCGAAGAGCACCAGCAGGTGCACCGACACGAGGCCCGTGGAGGCGCTCACGAGCGAGAGGAGCGGGTGTGACATCGACGCGCCCGCGAGCACGCCGAGGGCGAGCGCGAGCACGCGCGCGGCGGCCATGTGCGCGGCGAGCTGAAAGTAGCGGGTGTCGACGCGGCCGCCGGCGTCGCGGCGGATGCGATGCACCAGCATCGCCAGGAGGGCGACGGCGAAGAGGGCGAGGGTGACGAGGTATCGCTCCACGGTGTGCCTCTCAGTTCCGGCGTGAGGGGAGCGACG
>CAISKJ010001500.1 GCA_903885885.1 uncultured delta proteobacterium | reverse complement strand
GGTACACGACGACGAGCTCGGCCCACTCGGCGAGCTCGATGTGGTGGGCGCGCGTGCGGTCGCGGCGGCGCCAGTGCGAGTCTTCGACGGGCGTGGCGGCGATGGCCTCGAGCGCGTCGCGGGCCACGAAGCGCAGCGCGTTGCGCGTGGCGGCGAGGCGAAGCTCCCACCCCGCGGCGAGCATGCGCGTGACGAGCGCGGGCGCGTGCGCGGCGGCGATCGCGCCCGAGATGCAGAGCACCACGCGGCGCTGCGAACGCGCAGGCCCGCGCGCGTCGAAGGGGGCGATGGCGGCGACGGACGTGCGCGCGGCGAGGAGCTCGTCGACGACCGAGGGTGAAGAGAGCGGTGCGCCCGCGAGCGCGGTGATGTGCGCGAGGAGCTCGTCGCGCGTGCGGGGCAGCGCGAGGTGCTCGAAGACGGCGAGCGCGACGTCGGCGGAGGGGCCGTCGAAGCGCAGGGCGCGACCGTCGCGGGCGAGCACGGTGAGGGCGTCGCGGTGCGTCCACGCGCGCGCGCCGGGGGCGCGGACTAGGCGCGTCACGGGGCGGCCCCGGCGATGGCCGCGAAGGAGCGCGTGCGCAGCAGCGCGACGGAGACGCCCGCGTGGGCGGCGGCCTCGTCGTCGGTGAGCGCGCCCGCGTCGACGGCGCGCAGAAAGAAGTTTACGAGCGCCTGCCCGGTGGCCGCATCGTCGAAGCCGCCGCCGGCCTGCGTGGCGCGCGCGGCCTGGGCGACGAAGGCGCGGAGCCGCTTGCCCGACGCGTCGAGGCCGCGGAGAAAGAAGTCGTACACGGCCGCGTAGCGCGCGGGGAGCTGGGCGGGGTGCAGGTCCCACCCCTGGTAGTAGCCCTGCGAGAGGGCGCGGGCGATGTCGCCGTGGGCGCGCTGCCAGGCGCGGTGCACGAGCGCGCGGTTCTCGTCGCGCTGCGCGTCGGTGGTGGGGCTCTTGTGCGGCGCGACGGGCAGGAGCGTGGTGGCGCCGTCGCTGAGGCGCACGCCGGTGCGCGCGAGGGTGAGCTGCATCACGTGGCGCGCGTGGTCGCACCAGGGGTGCGCGAGCGACTGGTCGAGGGCGGCCACGTCGCAGCTCGCGGTGTAGTCGTAGGCGCCGAAGTGGGCCCCGCGGAGCCTCCCGCGGGAGGCGTCGAGGAGGTGCGCCAGGGTGACCTCGCCGCGCGGTGAGACCAGCGTCTGCGTCGCCTCGACCATGAGCTCGATGCCTACCGTGTTGGGCGCGATGCCGAGGGCGCGCTCGAGCGCGTCGAGGGCGTCGACGAGGGCCTCGACCTGCGCGGGCATCACCACCTTGGGGAGCGTGACGACGAAGTTGGCGGGGAGCGCGCCGCCCGTCTCGTGGGCGAGGGCGGTGAGCGTGAGGTCGAGGGTGCGCAGGGCGCGCGCGGCGCTCTCGCGCGACAGTGACTTGACGCGAATGCCCGTAAAAACAGGCAGTGTGCGCTCGCTCATGCCGCGGGCGAAGGCGCGCGCGACGGCGAGGGAGTGGGCGTCTTCGTCGTCGGGGGTGCGCTGGCCGTAGCCGTCTTCGAAGTCGACGCGGAGGTCTTCGACGGGCTCGCGCGCGAGCTTGTCGCGCACGCGGGCATGGACCGCCGCGTGGCGGGCGCGGGCGGTGTCGTCGTCGCCGGGGAGCGCCAGGGCGCGGGCGAAGGTGTCGGCGTCGGGGGCGTACTGGTCGAGCGCGCGGAGGGCCACGGCGCCGAGCTTCTGCGCGGCGTCGTGGGCGAAGAGGTGCGCGCCGCCGTAGACCGTGTGCACGGGCTGGCGCCCGGGGCGGTCGCCGGGATAGCGCTCGTCGAAGGCGTCGTGCGCGGCGTAGAGGCGGGCGAG
>CAISKJ010001499.1 GCA_903885885.1 uncultured delta proteobacterium | reverse complement strand
TTGAAGCGACCGGCCGTAGGGGAGGCGAGGCCGAAGCAGCGGCGGTCGGCGGAGACGCCCGACCCCGAGAGGCGCGCGCGGCTCAGGGGCAGCTCCACGAGGAGCGTCCCGTCGGCTTCACTCACCGGGAGGCGCACGACGCCCGACGCCTCGCTCGTGCCGCCGCTGATGCTTGCCAGGAGGGTCTGCGGATCCCACCGCGCGGGGTCGGCGCCGGGCGCGTCGCTCGCATAGAACGGAAAGCGGCCGTCGAAGAGCCCCTGCCCCACGACGCCCCGCATCGCCCGCGCGGTGTTGAAGGCCCCCAGGCGGAACGTGCCCGACGACGGGCTGATCGAGAAGCCCCAGAGGCCCCTGCCGACGTGCACCGCGTCGTTGAGAATGTTGCCCACAACGGGCGACGCCAGCGCCGCCGGGGCGCGAACGGACGCGTGGGTGATCCGAAAGCCGAGCGCGGCGTTGGGCACCGCGGCCGTCGGGCAGATGGGGTCGGCGGAGTCTTGCGTGAGGCACGTCGGCGTGGGCGCCGGAGGACCGCCGCAGGTGCCCGGCGCCGCCGCCCCCACGGCGCCCGCCGCGAGGGAGACGCGCGTCGCCGCGAAGCCGAGGCCCATGGCGATGGCGCCGTTGGGGGCCGTGCAGCCCGTCGCGCTCCCCGCGGGATCCTGCACGTCGACGAGCGAGGCCAGCACGGTAAGCACCGTGCTCGCCGGAATGCCCGCCGGGAGCAGCGGCGTGAGCAGCGAGGCGAGGTTTCCGACGGGAGTGACGCCGCCGAGGTTGCCCCGCAGCGCGCGGTCGGCGGTGAGGTCGAAGCGGATCTGCACTCCGCGCAAGGGCGCCTGCAGCGGCGTGCTCCCGTTGACGAAGAGGGGCAGGTCGAGGCGCGCGCTCGCGGGGTCGACCGGGCGCTCGACGATGACGCGACCGTTGACGATGCGCCCCGCGAACTGGAGCCGCGCGCTGTTGAGGTCGCCGGGCACCATGAGCGACGCGTTGTCGATGGCGTAGGTGAGCCCGGGCGTGCCGACCATGGCGCAGTCGGTGAAGGTGGGGTGCGCGTAGCGGTACACGAAGACCCGCACCGAGGGGTCGTTGAGCGTGGGGCCCGGCGCGCCGTTCACGTCGGTGATGCGCAGCACGATGGCCGTCTGCCCCTGACGAATGCTCGTGGTGAGCCCGGCGCGGCCGTCGACGCCGAAGCCCATGGTCGTGTTGAGCACCTCGGGGAGCTGGTTGTCGACGCCACCCAGGCAGTCGGCGCCGCCGCGCGTCGCGCCCGCCGCGCAGGTGCCGCCGTTCTGGTCGGGGTCGAGGGTGGAGAAGAAATCCACGTGGCGGCAGGCGGCGCCGCTGCTCATCGCGGCGTCGGCCGGCGTCGAGCGGAGCCCGTCGAGGTCGAAGCCCGCGACGCCGACCGTCGACGTGGTGGGATTCGGCGCGCTGCCGCCCGCACCCTGGTCGATCGTCATGTCCGTGATCGCGTAGGTGAGCGTCTGCGGCGGCGCGGTGGGTACGTCGGTGGGTGCCACGGCGTCGAGGGCGCTGTCGCCGGGCGCAACCGCGTCGACGGCGCTGTCGCCGGGCGCAACCGCGTCGACGCCCGTCGCGTCGCGGATCACGGCGTCCGCGATCGATCCATCGGTCGCGGCCGAGTCGATCGGCGCCGCGTCGATGGGCCCGATGTCCGCGGGCGCCGCGTCGGGGGCGCCACCGTCGCCGGGCGAACACACGCACGGCGCGAAGGCCCCCGTGGCGGCGTCGCAGGTCTGCGTGCCCTGCGCCCCGCCCGGGCAGGGGCACGCCACGGTGAGTCCCGCGACGCAGGGCGTCGCGCGCGAGGCGTCGGGCGCCACGTTGCCCGACGGGTCGCCCTTGGCGGTGCACTGCGTGGCAGCCAGGGCGAGACCGATGAGTAGCACCGAGCGAGTTTGTGCGGAGATCATGGCGGGACAGAAATACAGCCGACGCGCGTCGTCAAGTGCTCCGTCGCGCGCCGTGCGGGCGCTGGCTTTTCTGGTTGCGAGGCGCGCATACGGGTCGGAAGCGTCGCGCCGCCGTTACCGCGTACGGTACCAAGGGCTTGCGACAACAGAGATTGCTTCGCTCAGCGCCGCGGGGCGAAGTTGGGCGACGAGAGCTGCGCGAGCGAGAGGCGCGCCTCGTTGGCCACCGAGCCGTACGGGAAGCGCCGCAGGAGCTGGCGCAGCGTGTTGCGCGCGTCGCCGTACTGCTGCAGGTCGACGAGGCACTGGGTCATCTTGAGGAGGGCGTCGTCGGCGGCCTCGCGGTCGGCGCCGTCGGCCACGCCCTGCAGGATCACCAGCGCCTCGCGCTGACGACCCAGGTGGCGCAGCGCGTCGGCCTGCGCGATGCGCACGAAGGCGATGTGACCCGCGTCTTCTTTCAAGCGCACCGACTCTTCGAAGGCCTCGTGGGCCTCGGCGAAGCGGGCCATGCGCGCGTGCTCGAGGCCGCGCTGGTACGCCGCCATCGAGAGGTCGATGCGAAAGTGGTCGATCTGGTCCTGGAACATCGCCATCTCGGCGGGCGACAGGCGCTCGCGGCGCAGCTGCTCCCACGCCTCGACGGCCTCTTGCTTACGGCCGTCGCGGAGCAGCTCGTAGAAAGACTGGGCGCGCGCGTCGAGCTGCGTGCGCTCCTCCTTCTCGCGGTTGGCGGCGGCGAGTTCGCGGCGCGACTGCTCCTCCTGGCGCTGCAGGGTGCGCAGCTCGGCGCGGTTCTCGCGGATCGACGCGTCGAGCCAGAGCTTGATGCCGCCGAAGATCACCACCACGAAGAGCACGTACGCGGTGGCCGAGTTGACCGTGATGCGCCGCTCGTAGGAGGCCTGGCGCCGCGCGATGCTCTTCACGTCGGCCGACAGGGCCGCCGTGATGTTGTTCGTCTTGATGATCAGCCCGCGCGCCTCGATGATCTCTCGCTTGATCTCGCGGAACTCGTCATCGGGGTCGCGGCTCGCCATAAGGTTCTTCCAGTCTCCAGCGGCACTCCCCCTATCGCGCACGCGTAGCGAGCGCAAGCACAAGGCCGAATCAGGAAACGCGGGCTTGCCCGGGCGCGGACGTTCTGTTAGGCCAACGGCCCTCCAAGGAACACCATGGCGCAGATTTACGACATCAACGACGTTCGCAAGGGCAACAAGATCAACCTCGACGGCGATCCCTACATCGTGGTGAGCGTCGACTTCCGCAAGCCGGGCAAGGGCACGCCCTCGACCGTCGTGAAGATGAAGAACATGATCTCCGGCTCGGTGATCGAGCGCACGTACAAGTCGGGCGAGAAGCTCGACGGCGCCGACATCGAAGAGCGCGAGATGGAGTACCTCTACCCCGAGGGCGAGCACCTGGTGTTCATGGACAAGGAGAGCTACGAGCAGATCTCCGTCGACGCCAAGAACGTCGAAGACGTGCGGGGCTTCCTCCTCGACAACGCCACCTGCCAGGTGCTCCTGCACAACGGCAGCGCGATCGGCGTGACGCTCCCCACCTTCGTGGAGATGGAGGTCATCGAGACCGAGCCCGGCTTCAAGGGCGACACCGCCAACAACGTGCTCAAGCCCGCCAAGGTGCCCACGGGCGCCACCGTGCAGGTTCCGATCTTCATCGCCGTGGGCGACCGCATCCGCATCGACACCCGCACCGGCGAGTACGCCGACCGCGTGGGCAAGAGCCGCTGAAGCCATTGCCTCGCACCCTCGTCGGCCGCGTGGTCGCCCTCGACGGCGACCGCGCGCTCCTCCACGACGGGTCTCTCCGCCACAGCATCACGCAGGTACCCGACGGCTCACTCCGCGCGGGCGACCTCGCGCGCGTCACCGTCGACGACGCGATGCGCGCGCGCACGGTGGAGCGCGTCGCGCGCCCTGCGGGGCGGGTGTTCGCCGCCGACAGCGAGACGGGCCGCGTGCTCGTCGACGGTCTTGGTGAGCGCCTCGCGCTTCGCATGCGCGCCCTCGACGCGGTGCGCGCGTGGTTTCGCGCCGAGGGCTTTCTCGAGGTCGAGACGCCCGCGGTGAGCGTGTGCCCCGGCCTCGACCTGCACCTCGACGCCTACGACGTGGCCGACCGCCGCGGCGCCCGCTTCGGGCACCTGATCACCTCGCCCGAGTACCACATGAAGCGCCTGCTCGTGGGCGGCGTGGCGCGGTGCCACCAGTTTGCGAAGTGCTGGCGCGCGGGCGAGCTCGGCGGGCGGCACCAGCCTGAGTTCACCATGCTCGAGTGGTACCGCGCGTGGGAGGGCCTCGACGCCATCATGGCCGACACCGAGGCCATCGTGCGCGCCGCAGCGAGCGCGACACCCTCGCCCGACGCCATCGTGCTGGGCGACCTGAGGGTGCCGCTCGATGAGCCCTTCGAGCGCCTCACGGTGCGCGAGGCCTTCGCGCGCTACGCGCCGTCGGTGGGCGACCCCATCGCGCTCGCGGCCTCCGACGAGGAGCGCTACTACGAGGTGCTCGCGGTGTCCGTCGAGCCGCGCCTGGGGTGCGAGCGGCCGACCTTTCTCACGCGCTTTCCGGCGTGCCACGCGTCGCTCGCGAAGGTGTGCCCCGACGATGCCACCGTGTGCGAGCGCACGGAGCTCTACGTAGCGGGCGTGGAGCTGTGCAACGCGTTCAACGAGCTCACCGACCCGCGCGAGCAGCGCGCGCGCTTCGAGGCGGACCAGCGCGCGCGGGCCGAGCGGGGGCTGCCGGTGTATGCGATCGACGAGGCGTTTCTCGCGGCGCTCGACGAGGCGATGCCCCCGAGCGCGGGCAACGCGCTGGGCGTCGACCGGCTGCTGGCGCTGGTGATGGGCCGCACCGACATCGCCGCGGTGATGGCCTTCCCCCATAGGGTGCGGTAGGCGCAGCGGGCTCCTGGTTGAAAGTCCGCCGCGGACTTCAGGCGAGTCCACACCGGGCTGGGCTGCGGTGGAATTTCATTCCGCGGCGGCCTCCCCCATCGCGCTCGCGGCCCGCGGGTTGGAAACCCGCGGCAGCCGGAGAGGGGCGTGCAGGTGGCGTCGGTCACGCTGGGGCGCGGCAAACCCCTGTTGCCACGGCGCATCACGGCGCCCGCGCTGCGGCTGCGGTCGGTGCGCCCGGTGGGCACGGCCTTCGCCGAGCTGCACTACGAGGTCGTGCGCGCAACGGACTTGGGCGCGGCCGGGTAGAGCCACTATTCTCCCGCGCGATGAGAGCCTCGCCTCGCCTCGCGCTCGTGCTTTCGGCCTCCGTGATGGCGCCCGCGGTGGTCGCGCAGCCCCGTGACACCTGGGTCAACGTGCGCACCGGCGTCGATTACCTGCACCGCACCAACGCGGCGGGCCCGCAAGACATCTTCGCGGCGCGCATCGACCTTCGCACGCCGGGCGTCGGGCTCCACGCCTCGGCCGACAACGCCCGCGAGCGGGCGGTGACCACCCCGACCTTCGCGCGCAACGTGGGCGCGCTGGTGGCCATCAACGGCGACTGGTCCGACGGGCGCACCCCCGTCGGCATCGCCGTCTCGGACGGCACCTTGTGGCACGGGCACATCCCCGACAACCGCCTCGGGGGCCGCTGGGGCTTCTTCGGGTGCACCATCGGCAAGCGCTGCGAGATCGGCAACGCGCCGCCGCTCGACACCGACGCCACCCTCGCCAACCCCACCGCCGCGCCGCTGCGCTTCTACGAAGCCATCGGGGCCAACGGCGTGGTGCTCATCAGCAACGGCGCGCCGCGCACGGGCTGCTACGACACCGCCCGCAACCCGCGGAGCGCCATCGGGTACAGCGCCGACCGCAACACCCTGTGGCTCGTCGTGGTCGACGGTCGCCGTACAGGGGCGGCGGGCATGACCTGCGACGAGACGCGCGCCCTCATGGCCAACCTCGGGTGCTACGAGGCCGCGATGCTCGACGGCGGCGGGAGCTCGACGCTCTTCGTCGACGGGAGCGTGCGCAACACGCCCTCCGACGGCACGCCGCGCACGGTGGCGAACCACTTCGCGGTGACCTTCACGGCGACGCCCGACGCGCGCTGCCCAGTGCTCAGCGGGCGCAGCTGCAGCGGCACGCGCATCACCGCGTGTCAGGGGGGCCGCTTCGTGGGCGCGGGCGACTGCGCGGCCTTCGGCGCCACCTGCGAGGCGACGAGCACCGACGCCCGCTGCGTCGACGGACGCTGCCCCGGCGGGCGCGGCGACGCCACGGCGTGCGCGCCGAGCGGCCAGCTCGTGACCTGCGTGGAGGGCGCCTACGCGTCCGCGGCGTGCCCCGCGGGTCAGGCCTGCGGCACCGACGCGACGGGCGCGCGCTGCATGGACGCGCGCTGCGCCGCGGCCCCCAACGAGCGGCGCTGCACCGCGGGCGGACTCCTCGCAACATGCACGGCGGGCGTGTACAGCGAGGGCGCCTGCGCGGGCAGCAACCGATGCATCGCCGACGCGATCGGGGCGGTGTGCGCCGACCCGCGCTGCGCCACCCCCGACGCGCGACGCTGCGACGGCGCGACGCACCTCGCCTGCGTGCGCGGCGCGCTCACCCTCACGCCGTGTACGGGCGGCGCGGTGTGCGACGCCGCGCGGGGCTGCGTCGCCGGGGCCACGTCCCTCGACGCGGGGCCTGCGCCCATGGACGCCGAGCCGACGCCCACGGACGCCGAGCCGCCCCTCGACGCGTCTGCGCGCGACGGGGGGGCCGACGGGGGGGCCGACGTCCCCTCGCCCGACGATGCAACGCGCGACGCGATGAGCCCGCCCGCGGACGTCGTCGTCGCCGACGCGTCCGCGGCACCCGAGGGCGCACCGGAGGGCTGCGCGTGCTCACTCGCGGGCGCATCGACGCGCGCGCGGGGAGCGTGGCCGATGGCCCTGGCGATGCTGTGCGTGGTGCGCGCGCGACGGCGCCGCGCGCGGTGACGGGTCAGATGCCGCGCGGCACCTTGGTGACGTCGAGCTGGAGCATCGCGGCGCGCAGCACCGACGAGCGGCTGGCCTTGGTGTAGCCGCGGCGCTTGAGCTCCTTCACCGTCTCGTCGAGGCGGTCGAGGTCTTCGTTGTAGAGCGAGATGCAGATCACCTTGTAGTGATCGGGACGCACCTTCGCCTCGGTGGCGCGCAGCGGCCCCGGGCGCCTGCGGCCGTCACCCACCGACTCCGAGATGGGAACGTCCGTCGCGAAGAAGGTCTCGCGCAGTACGTCGGCCACATCGTCGTCGAGCACCCGCTCGATGTTCGTACGCGTGTTCGCAGCCATCACACAGCCTCCATCTGCGCCGCGGCCTCCGCGGCGGGCTTCGGGCGAGCGCCCTGCTTCGTGGCCGCGAGCACGGCCTTCACCACTTCACGGTAGTCGTCGGCGCCGTGCGAGTCGGGCGCGTACTCGAAGATCGTCTGCTTGGCCGCGGGGGCCTCGCGCAGCTTCATGTTGGCGCGCACGGGCGCCATGCAGAGGTCGCCGAACTTGGTCTTCAGCGTCTCGGTGACCTCGCGCGCGAGCTTGTGCCGCGAGTCGTAGAACGTGGGCACCACGCCGAGGATGTGCACCGGGTGCTTGAGGTGCTCGTGCACGCCCTTGAGCGTGCGCACGCACTGCTTCACGCCCACCAGCGCGAGGTAGTCGCACGACACGGGGATGAGCACGCTGTCGGCGTAGCAGAGCGCGTTCTGGTTGAGCAGCGAGAGCGACGGCGAGCAGTCGAGCACGATGGCGTCGTAGCTGTCGGCGCCGGCCATGCGCTCGCGGAGCACGCGGTCGCGGTTGGGGCGCGCGGCGAGGTAGAGCTCGGCCGCGGCGAGCGACTCGTTGGAGGTGATGATGTCGAGGTTGGACCGCACGGGGATGGCCACCTCGCGCGGGTCGGTGCCCAGCACGAGCACGTGGTAGAGCGAGGTCTCGCCGCGCACGCCGAGCGACACACCCACGTTGCCCTGCGGGTCGACGTCGACGAGGAGGACCTTCATGCCCGCCTCGGCGAGGCCCGCGGCCACGTTGATGGCCGTGGTGGTCTTGCCGGTGCCGCCCTTGTGGTTGAACACGGCGATGCGCCGCGGGGCGCGCTGCGTGGTGGCGCGGGTGATCTTGGCGCGGCACGGCTCGGTGCAGGCGTAGCGGGTGCCCGCGTCGTTGACCGACACCTGCCACGTGAACTCGAGCGCAAAGTGCTTCTTGCAGATGGAGCACTCGGCCTCGCCCTTCGCCCCGCGCACGTGCGCCTGCTGGCACTTCTGCGTGCAGAAGAAGCGCGTCTCGTCGGCCCCTTCGTCGAGCTGAAAGCGGAAGCGGAGCTCGAAGCCCTTGCCGCACACCGAACACGTTCGCGCTGTGGTCATATCGAAGTCCTTCTCGAAGCGTGCGATTCCGTGAACTCCGTTACGGCATGCGATCGCACCGCACCAAATTTTCGACGCACTTCTTCGTCGGCCCCGCGCCGTCGCTGCGAACGCGCGCGCTTGACGCCGGGGCCACGTCGGGCGCACCCCTGCGGGTGCCATGACAAGTCGTCTTGTGAAAGGCGCCCTCGCGACCTGCGTCGCGCTCCTCGCCGCGTGCAGCGAGGCCCCCGTCGCCGCGCCCCCCGCGACCGACGCCGCCCGCGACGTCGGCGCCGACCCCGACACTACGCCCGATGCGAGCACGGACGCGCTCCCCACCGACGTGACCGTCACCGACGGGAGCGCCATCGACGGGAGCGTCGACGCGAGCACGGCCGACGCCTCCGACGACGCTGCGCTCCCCTCGCCCCGCGACGCATCGCTGCGCATCGCGGCCCCGACGACGCCCGATGCCGCGACCGACGACGCGTCGAGCGCGGCGCCCGCGATCGGCACCGACGGCCTCGTCGCGTGGTACCCGCTCGACGGAGACTTTCGCGACGCGCAGGGAGCGCACCCGCTCACCGCCGACGCAGCGCCCGCGTTCACCGACGAGGCCTATCCCCGCGTGGGCAGGGCCTACGGACCCACCGGGCGCACCAGCGCCAACGGCGCATCGGACGCGACGTTTACGCGCGTCGATCTCGCGCGCGGCGTCACCCTCGAAGGCTGGGTGCGCGGGCGCGACAACAACGCCGTGGGCCTCCTCTTCGGCTGGGGACAGGTCGGCGACGGCGCGCCAACCCTCAGCCTCCTCGACAGCTACGGCTTCCTCGCGGTGCGCATCGGACGCGACTATCGCAACGTCTTCGTCGGCAACTTCGACCGCGTGCTCGGCGACGCGTGCTGGCATCACGTGGCGCTCGTGCTCCCGCCCGGGGCCCTCGACGGCGCGCCGTTTCAGCTCTACGTCGACGGCGTCGCCGCGACGCTCGACTCGCAGAACCGTGCGTCGCCCGGTGTTCCCATGGGCACCCTCGCGGTGCGCAACACCGTCGACAACGTGCTCGGCTCGCCCTTTCATGTGGGCGCCTTCGGCGGACCGCAAGGTGGAACGCGGCAGGTCGACGAGGTGCGCGTGTGGTCGCGCGCGCTCACGCCCGACGAGGTGCGCCGCGAGGCCGCGCCGGTGGCGCTCTCGCGTCGGTGTCTGCCGCCGCTGCCGCCCGCGTGGGCGCCCGGTCCGCTGTGCGCGCCGCGCGATGCGACGGTGGAGATCGACCTCGGCGTGCGCGTGCTCACCGACGACACGGTGGCCATCGTGAGCGACCCCAACCCATGGATGACGCGCCTCCTCCGCGCCGACTGCGGACGCTTTCTCGACGCGGTCGACGCCCAGGGCGGATCGCTCCTCGGGTGGGAGGTCGCGCGCTACTACGACGAGGCCGCCCTCAACACGCAGGCGCGCGTGCGCCCCGTGCTGCTCGACGCGCTCCTCACGCCGGGCTGGTTCGCGCTCTCGCGCGACGGCGCCGCGGCATCGACGACGCTCGTCGCTACATGGCCGCAGCCGATGCGCGAGTGGGTGCTCCCCACGTCGGTGATGGGCCGCGAGCCCGTGCGCACCACCGCCGCCGAGGTCGTCTACTACAGCTATCTGCACCTCGCCGAGCGCCTCGTAGCGGGCGGCCGCTACGTCGTCGACGACGGTACCGGGGCGCGCGTCGCGTTCACCTACGACCCCGCGCGCACGGTGTCGTGGGCCCTCCAGGTCGACCAGCTCGGCTACGCGGTGGACGCGCCCAAGTACGCCTACCTCGGCGCGTGGATGGGCCCTGCGGGCGCGCTCGACCTGCGCCGCTTCGAGGGCGCTCCCTTTCGCATCGCGCGCGAGCGCGACGGCGCCGCGGTGTTTACGGGCGTGATCCGCCATCGCGCGGAGCCGACCACGTGGGGCGCCGATCGGCAGCCTGTCACGGGCGCGCAGGTGTTCGAGATGAACTTCACCGCGCTCACGACCCCCGGGCGCTATCGCGTCGAGGTGCCCGGCGCCGGTCGCTCGTGGGCCTTCACCGTGGGCGACGACGCGCTCGGCGAGGCCTTCTACACGCACGCGCGGGCGCTCTACCACGCGCGCTGCGGCACCGAGATCGCCGCGTCGGTGACGCCGTGGCACCGCGGCGACGCGCACGGCACGACGCGCCGCGGAGCCGCCCCCGGCGAGCCCGACGACTACACCGACCACGCGGCCGAGGGATGGGGCTTTCGCACGGCGAGCGGCGCGTGGGCCTCGCACGACGAGTTCGAAATGGTGTCGCGCACGGCCACCGACACGGTGCTCGCGGGCGTGTCGGGCGGCTGGCACGACGCGGCCGACTTCGACCGCGCGAGCTGGCACCTCACCGCGCACGACGACCTCGCGCACGCGTACCTCTTCTATCCGACGCACTTCACCGACGGTCAGCTGGGCATTCCCGAGAGCGGCAACGGCGTGCCCGACCTGCTCGACGAGGCCGTGTGGGGCATCGATGTTTTTCGTCGCGGGCAAGAGGCCGACGGGCGCACGTCGATTCACGTCGAGGCCACGAGTCATCCGCGCGTGAGCGACGCCGCGGTCGACGCGCAGCCGTACTACCTCGGCCTCGCGACGCGCAAATCGAGCCTCGCCTACGCCGCGCGCGCGGCCCTCATGGCCCGCGCCCTCGCACGCGCGGGCGACACCGCGCGGTCGGCGCTGTACCTCACCAGCGCGCAGCGAGCGTGGGCCTTCGGCACGGGCCCGACGCGCGTGACGCTCGCGGTGCCCGGCACCACCGACACCTGGTCGGAGCCCGCGACGCCGCCGCCCGCGCGTGTGCTCTCGGCCGCGGTGCAGCTGTGGCTCGCCACGGGCGATGCCGCGGTGCGCGCGGTGCTCGACCGCGCCGACATCGACGCCGCGTTTCGCCGCGAGGCGGCCGCGCCGCTGCTCTCGCCGTACGAGCTCCTCGACGTGGCCCTCGCGCCCGACCGCTTTCCCGCCGCGTGGGGACCGCTGGCGCGCGCGAGCGTGATCGCGGGGGCCGACCTCTTCGTCGACGCGCAGACCACGGAGCCCTACCGCAAGCTGTGGTACCCGCCCACGCACGGCTACTTCTGGACGCTCGGCTGGGGCCAGGGTCACTTTCAGACCGCGCGCTTCGCGATCGGCGCGTACCTGCTCACGGGCGACGCGCGCTACCGCGACGCGGCGTACCTCGCGGTAAACTGGGAGCAGGGCGCCAACCCGCAGGGCCGCGTGCAGACCACGGGGCTCGGCGCCAACGGCGTGCTCGCGGTGCTGCACCTGCCGTCGTTCGTCGACGACCTCGACGAGCCCGTGCCGGGCCTCACGCCCTTCGGCTACGGC
>CAISKJ010001498.1 GCA_903885885.1 uncultured delta proteobacterium | reverse complement strand
GTTGGAGCGCGACCAGTTCCACTGGTCTTTCACGGCCATGCCTTCGGGGCCGATGGGCGAGAGAAACACGCCCGCCTCGACGAGGAGCCCCGCGCCCAGCGGCGCCCGCCACGCCACCGTGGCCTGTTGGATGAACTTCCACACGTCGGCGTCGCTCGCGCCTGCGCCGCTCGCGCCCCCGAGCGACGGCTCGGCGAGGTAGTACGACTCGGGCGTGTGGCCCACCTGCAGCGCGAGGTGCGCCGTCACCGGGCCCAGCGTGCCCGTCGCGTCGAACACCACGTTCGACACGGTGACGCTGTTGTGTCGGTTGTCGAAGCCCCGGTAGCTGGTCACGCCGTTCGCCGGGTTGTTCACGTTCCATTGGTAGAAGGCCTCGACGTAGCCCGAGAGCGTCACGCTGGCGCGCGTTCCCGTGTGCGAGGTGCCCTCCGAGGCGCGCGACACGGGCGCGGTGGCGGCGGGCGTCGCGGGGGCTTCGGCGGGCGTCGTCTGCGCGGCCGCGGTGCGGTACGAGAGGGCGATGGACAGCGCGGCGGCGGCGACGTGGATGCGGGTCGTCATCGGTGGTGGTCTCAGCGAGCGTGTGCGTCGAGCGCGAGGTTGAGCTCCTGTACATTGACCCGCGCCTCGCCGAGAAGGCCCAGCGTGGGGCCCGCGGTGTGCGCGGCGACGAGCGCGCGGAGTGCGTCTTCGGACATCGCGCGGGCGCGGGCCACGCGGGGCACCTGCACCGCCACCGCAGCGGGCGAGAGGTGCGGGTCGAGGCCGCTGGCGCTCTTCGTCACGAGGTCCACAGGGATCGGGCCCGTGACCCCGGTCGCGCGCAGGGCCGCGACGCGCTGGCGCACCTCGTCGTGGAGTGCCGGGTTGAGCGGGCCGTAGTTGCTGCCCGACGAGTACGTGACCCCCGTCGCGCCGTCGACGGAGGCGCCCGACGGGCGACCCCAGAAGTATTCGGGGTGCGCGGCGTTGTCGGCAAAGGACTGACCGAGGAGCGACGCGCCGCGGACGCGCCCACCCTGCGCCAGGAGGCTCCCGTTGGCCTCATGGGGAAAGGCCGCCTGCGCGACGCCTGTGACCAGCGCGGGGTACACCGCGCAGCACACGAACCAGAGAAAGCCCGTAACGACCAGGCAGGGACGAACGATCTTCATGGGAGAGCCTCTTCCTTCATGCCAGGCGCAGCGTAGAGACCGCCACGTCGATGCCTTGATGGCGGCGAAGGGGGCGAGTACACCGCCGAGGCCGTACACCACGAGGTTTCGCTGGAGCAGCGCCGCCGCGCCCAGCGGCCGGTAGCCCACGCCGCGGAGGGCCAGCGGAATGAGCGCCACGATCACCAGCGCGTTGACGATCACCGCAGAGAGAATGGCGCTCTGCGGCGCGTGGAGGCGCATCACGTTGAGGGCCCAGAACCGCGAGCTGTGCGCGTCGCCGCGCGCGAGCGCGGGGGCGTCGTTGGTGCCGTCTCCCGTCATCGCGACGAGGCGACCGCCCTCTTGCATCTTGTGAATGTAGGCGAGCTTGGCCTCCGGGGTGGCCTCGGCGAGGTAGTCGTCGACGCCCGCCTCCGCCGCGATCGACCGCGCGGTGAGTGGGTTGTCTCCCGTCACCATGACGGTTTTAATGCCCATGGCGCGCAGGCGTTCGAAGCGCTCGCGCATGCCCGGCTTCGCGGTGTCTTTGAGGTACACCACGCCCAGCACGCGCGCGCCGTCGGCCACCACGAGGGGCGTGCCGCCGGCGTTGGCGACCTTCGCGACGAGCGCCGCGAGGTCGCCGGGCGCGGCCACCATGAGGGAAAGCGCCCGACGAACATCGCGAGCGCGAGGGTGAGCGAATAGAAAACCGGGTGCTGCGCCGAGTACGCGGTGAGCCCGGCGAAGGCGCTCCCGTTGTTGCCCGCGTCGGAGCTCAAGGCATAGAGTACCTCGGAGAAGCCGTGCGGGTGCGGGCGCCACGCGGGCCCCGTCGCGTCGGCCGCGGCGTTGAAGATGCCCGAACGCCCCGCGTCGGTGAGCGCGGCGACCGCGGTGAGCCCGAGGATCGCGAAGGCCGGGAGGAGCACGTAGATCGACGCGAGGCGCACGTCGCGCGAGTCGAGCTTCTTGCCGAGATACTCGGGCGTGCGACCCACCATGAGGCCCGCGAGAAATACCGCGATGAGAATGTAAACGATGACGCCATAGAGGCCCGCGCCCACGCCGCCGAACACCACCTCGCCGAGCTGGATGTTGAGCATCGGCACGAGGCCCCCGAGGGGCGTAAAGCTGTCGTGCATGGCGTTGACCGCGCCGCACGACGCGTCGGTGGTGACCGCGGCGAAGAGGGCGGTGGCGGCGACGCCGAAGCGCGTCTCCTTGCCTTCCAGGTTGCCACCGCACTGGAGGGCGCTTGTGGTCTGGTCTACGCCGAGGCGCGACAGCGCGGGGTTGCCCCGCTGTTCGAAGTGGGCGAGGGCGGCGATGGCGACCACGGCGATGAGGGTCATGGCGCCGAGCACGGCCCAGCCGTGGCGGCGGCTCTTCACCGTCTCGCCCAGGGTGACGCAGAGCGCCGCGGGGATCGCGAAGATCGACAGGATCTCAACGAGGTTCGATAGGGGCGTCGGGTTCTCCCAGGGGTGCGCGCTGTTGGCGTTGAAGTATCCGCCGCCGTTGGTGCCCAGCATCTTGATGGCCTCTTGCGAGGCCACGGGGCCGCGGGGCATCGACTGCGCGACGCCGTCGAGCGTTGTCCAATGGGCGGGGCCGCTCCAGGTCTGAACGACCCCTTGTGACACGAGAAACACCGCGTACGCAAAGCTCAGCGGGAGCAGCACGTCGAGGTGCGCGCGCACCAGGTCGACCCAGAAATTGCCGACCTTGTCGGTCTCGCTGCGCGCGATTCCGCGCACGAGGGCGATGGCCACGCAGAGGCCCAAGGCCGCGGAGAAGAAATTGTGCGCCGTGAGCGCCACGGCCTGCGAGAGGTCGCTGAGGGTGCTCTCGCCGCCGTAGCTCTGCCAGTTGGTGTTGGTGGCGAAGCTCGTGGCGGTGTTGAACGCGAGCCACGGGGCGACGCCGCCGAGGTGTGTCGGGTTGAAGGGGAGCGAGGCCTGCGCGCGCAAGAGCGCGTAGGTGATGAGCTGCGTGACGCCCGAGAAGACGAGCATCGCGACGGCGTACTGCCTCCACGATTGCTCCTGCGCAGGGTCGATGGCGGCGAGGCGGTAGAGGGCGCGCTCCACGGGCCCGAGGAGGCGCGCCGTGCGATGGTTGGCGCCTGAGAAGACGCGCGCGAGGTAGCGCCCCAGGGGGACGGCCAGCGCCGCGGTGCGGCGGCGCACGGGCCCTTCAGTGCGCGCGATGCAGGGCGGCGGGCGCCCTACTCGTCGACGCTGGGACGAAAGCCCTTGATGATCTTGCCGATGACGAGCTGCTCGGCGGCGCCCACGTTTTCGAAGCGCATGCCGACGATCCACATGGCGTCGTCTTCTTCGGTCTCGGGCACCGGGCGCGCGTGCATGGTGACGCCCTGAAAGGGGCGACCGGGGGCGAGCGTGACGAACTCGAGGGTGACCGACGCCCCGACGCCGACGGCCTCGGAGAGCGAGACGCGCGCGCCGGTGAGCGAGAGGTCTTGCAGCTCACCCGGGACCGAGCGCTCGCGCCCGTCGGCCTCGCGGACCTTCACCGTCACCGCGGGCGGCACGAGGGGCCGCGAGCGCGGGGCCGTGCGTCGCGAGCTCGCCGGGGCCGCTTCGGGCGCGCGCGCGTCGGTGACGCGGAGGGCGCGCCACGCGGCGCGCAGGCGGCGCAGAGACACCACGCCGAGCGCGGGGAAGAACGCGCGGTCGTTGGGCAGCGGGAGCGTCTGCTCGTCGTCGAAGTCGGGCACCTTGAGCGCGTGCACGGGCAGGTACCAGTGGCCGTCGCCGGTGTACGGCTTGCCCACGGGCACGAAGCGCAGCCCCTCGTGCACGATGAGCCAGCCGAAGCGGGCCGAGCGCGCGGGGCCCTGGATCATCCCCAGCTCGCACACCTTCACGTCGCGGACGTGGGCCTCGGACATGCCGATGACGCTCGCCCAGCGCTCGAGCAGCGTGGCGGCGCGCATCGGGTGCCGCGCCTGCCCCCACTCGGCCTGCGCGCGGAGGTGCGCGTGGATGATGGCCTCACGCG
Source organism: uncultured delta proteobacterium (assembly GCA_903885885.1). Classification (GTDB taxonomy): domain Bacteria; phylum Myxococcota_A; class Polyangia; order Polyangiales; genus CAISKJ01. The sequence goes on along the minus strand of CAISKJ010001498.1, from coordinate 1,146 downwards.
CCGCGTCGAGGTCGCGGCCGCTGAAGGTCTGCTCGTCGAGGGCGCTGCCCAACACCATGCGGCGATCGATGCGACCTTGCATCACTAGGCGATCGATCGACAGGAGAGGAACCTCCCAATCGGAACCGATGCCCGCGACGCGGTCGAGCCACCGCGAGGGGACGAAGCGCACGCGCTCGTGGGTCACCTCGAGGGAGCCGGTGGCGCCGAGCATCCCGCGCATCTGCAATATCGAACTGAGGTACATCCTCTCGCGTGGTTCTGTTCGGCCCTGATCGCAGTAACAGACAAACCTCTTAGACCAGCCGCGCGCCGCAGATCAACCCCCCTCAGCCCGCGCACCCCGACTCGTCGCGCATCGCAACGGGCGTGTGTACGAAATCGAAACTTCGCGGGGTGTGCGGGCTACGGCAGGAGGGGCGCCCTGGAGAAGTCGCCCGACGGGTAGATGCCCACCTTGCGGCCGTTCTCGGTGCCGAGGAGGGAGCAGTTGCCGAGCGACGCGAACACGTCGTTGGTGCCGTCGGCGTAGAGGCAGAAGTTGTACGCCACGCTGTGGAGGCGCAGGGGGTACTGCGCGTCGAAGCCGCCCTGCTCGTAGCGCTCGAGGGCCCACTGCTGCGTGTTGCTGCCGGTGTTGCAGGCGGCCATGCCGATGGTGCCGACCCAGCTCTCGGCGGAGAGGCACTGCATCGTGGCGAGGTTGCGGAAGGCGCGGCGGCCGCTGCCGACGTCGACCACGTCCCACTGGAAGTTGCGCGCGGTGGGGTTGCACACCGTCGACGAGCGAACGTCGCCGCCGTTGTCGTAGAGGCAGCGGCCGCCCTTGACGCGCAGCAGCGAGAAGGGCGCCACGCCCCGCGGGGTGGCGTCGCAGGCGTCGCCCTGGCCGTCCATGTCGGCGTCTTCCTGCGTGGGGTTGGGGGCCATGGGGCAGTTGTCGCGCGCGTCGGGCACGCCGTCGGTGTCGCCGTCGGGGTCGTTGGTGGCGTCGCAGGCGTCGCCCCGGCCGTCGTGGTCGGTGTCCTCCTGCGTGGGGTTGGGCGCCATGGGGCAGTTGTCGCCGTCGTCGGGCACGCCGTCGCGGTCGCCGTCGGTCACGCTCGTCGACGTGTCGCAGGCGTCGCCCGCGCGGTCGAAGTCGGC
>CAISKJ010001497.1 GCA_903885885.1 uncultured delta proteobacterium | reverse complement strand
CGCGCGCGGCCCTCGCCGCGGTGAACGACGCCTACGAGGCCCGCCACGGCTTCATCTACATCGTGTGCGCCACCGGCAAGGGCGTCGACGAGATGCTCTCGCTGGCGCGCGCGCGCCTCGACAACGACCGCGCCGTCGAGCTCCGCACGGCCGCCGGCGAGCAGGCCAAGATCACCCGCATTCGACTGGAGAAGCTGCTGCAATCATGAGCGCCATCACCACCCACGTGCTCGACACCGCGCGCGGTCGCCCCGCGGCCGACGTCCCCGTGACCCTCGAGGTGCGCGCCGACGACGGCGTGTGGGCCCTCGTGGGGCGCGGCCTCACCGACGCCGACGGGCGCCTCCGCACCCTCGTGCCCGCGGGCGCGGCCATCGAGGCGCGCGTGTATCGCATCACCTTCGACACCGAGGCGTACTTCAACACGGTGGGCGTGACGGGCTTCTACCCCGAGGTGTCGATCGTGTTTCGCGTGCGCAGCGCGAGCGAGCACCACCACGTGCCGCTGCTCCTCAACCCCTACGGATACAGCACGTACCGCGGGAGCTGAGACCGCTCAGCGGCCCGTGAAGCGCGCCTCGCGGCGCTCGAGGAACGACTGCACGCCCTCGCGCGCGTCGTCGCTCGCCAGCAGCGGGGCGATGTCGGGGAGCAGGCGCTTCGCCGCGGCGTCTTCGCCGTCGATCTCCATGGCGCGCGTCGAGGCCAGCGTGGCGCGCACGCCGAGGGGCGACTGCCGCGCGATGGTGTGCGCGATCTCGGTGGCCCGCGCGAGGAGGCGCTCGGGGCCGACGACCTCTTGCACGAGGCCGATGCGCAGGGCCTCCTGCGCGTCGAAGAGGTCGCCCGTGAGGAGCCAGCGCATCGCGTTGCCGTAGCCGCACTCGCGGGGCATGCGCAGCGTCGCGCCGCCGACGGGGTAGATGCCGCGCTTCACCTCGATCTGGCCGAGGCGCGCGTTCGAAGCGCACACGCGCACGTCGGTGGCGAGCAGGAGCTCGATGCCGATGGTGAGGCAGGTGCCCTGCACGGCGCACACGATGGGCTTGGTGACCCGCGGGCCGTAGAGCCCCACGGGGTCGCGGCCGCCGTCGCGCACGGGGAACGCGCCGCCCGCGAACACGGGGCCCCACTGCGGCAGGTCGAGGCCGCCGGTGAAGTGCTCGCCGTGGGCGAAGAGCACCGCGCAGCGGAGGGAGTCGTCGCGCTCGAGGAGCCCGTACGCGTCGCCGAGCGACTCGTACATGGCCACGTCGAAGGCGTTGCGCTTGTGCGGACGGTTGAGGCCGACGAGCAGCACGTGGCCGTCGCGCTCGGTGGTGATGGTGGCGTCGCTCATAGGGGCGGCGACGCTAGCACGGCGCACCCGGCGCGCGCCGCCGCGCGTCAACGCGGTGCGTCGCAGAAGCTTCTGTTCCAGGGGTTTCGAGGGTGTACGATGCGCGCCGAGGTGGTTGTTCATGGCACTCGCACGCATCGCTGAGCCGCTCGTTCGTGACCCCGGCGTGGGCCTCCGCACCGCCACGTGGGACGAGGCGCTCACCCGCGCCGCCGAGGGCCTTCGCGCGTCGACGGCGGCGCACGGGCCGCGCTCCTTCGGCGTGTTCAGCTGCTCGAAGGCCACCAACGAGGTGAACTACCTCGCGCAGAAGTTCACCCGCGTGGTGATGGGCAGCAACAACATCGACAGCTGCAACCGGACTTGACACGCACCCAGCGTCGTCGGTCTGGCGACGGTATTCGGGGCGGGCGGTAGCACGAGCTCGTACCGCGAGGTCGAAGAGACCGACGTGGTGGTGCTCTGGGGTTCGAACGCGCGCGAGACGCACCCCATCTTCTTTCACCATGTTTTGAAGGCGATTCACCGCGGCGCGAGGCTGTACGTGATCGACCCGCGGCGCACGGCCTCGGCGCAGTGGGCCGACGGGTGGCTGCCGCTGCGCGTGGGCACCGACATCGCGCTCGCCAACGCGGTGGCGCACGTGATCGTGGCCGAGGGGCTTACGCACGACCACTTCATTCGCAACGCGACGGAGGGCTACGAGGCCTGGCGCGCGCACGTGCTCGGGTGGACGCCCGAGCGCGCCGAGAAGGTCACCGGCGTGCCCGCCGCGATGATCCGTCGCCTCGCGCGCGACTACGCCCGCGCCGACCGCGCGGTCATCTGCTGGACGCTCGGCATCACCGAGCACCACAACGCCGTCGACAACGTGCTGTCGCTCATCAACCTCGGGCTCGCGACGGGGCACGTGGGGCGCTACGGCTCGGGGCTCAACCCGCTGCGCGGGCAGAACAACGTGCAGGGCGGCGGCGACATGGGGGCGCTGCCGCACAAGCTCCCGGGCTTTCAGAACGTCGAAGACGACGCGGTGCGCGCCCGCTACGACGCCCTGTGGAGCTGCACCGTGCCGCCCGCGAAGGGCTGGCACCTCACCGAGATGTTCGAAGCGATGCACCGCGGCGAGCTGCGCTCGCTCTACGTGATCGGCGAGAACCCGGCGCAGAGCGAGGCCGACGCGGGGCGCACGAAGCGCCTCCTGGGCGGGCTCGATTTCATGGTGGTGCAAGACATCTTTCTCACGAAGACGGCGGAGATGGCCGACGTGGTGCTGCCCGCGTCGTCGAGCTGGAGCGAGAGCGAGGGCACGGTCACCAACAGCGAGCGCAGGGTTCAGCGCGTGCGCCGCGCGATGGCGCCGCCGGGCAGCGCGCGCGACGACGTGGCCATTCTCGCCGACCTCGCCCGCAGGCTCGGCCGCGACCTCGGCGACGTGACCCCCGAGAGGCTGTGGGACGAGATGCGATCGCTGAGCCCCATGCACCGGGGCATGAGCTACGCGCAGCTCGAGGCCCGCGGCGGCATCCAGTGGCCCTGCCCCGCCGAGGG
>CAISKJ010001496.1 GCA_903885885.1 uncultured delta proteobacterium | reverse complement strand
CTGCTCGGGCGACATGTAGTCGGGCGTGCCGAGGAGCGCGCCGGTGTGCGTGAGCTCGTTGGTCTCGGGGTCGCCGTCGTGCACGCGCGAGACGCCGAAATCGATGAGCTTCGCGGACACGCGACCGTCGTGCTGGCGCGCGAGAAAGATGTTGGCGGGCTTGAGGTCGCGGTGAATCACGCCGAGGGCGTGGGCGGCCGAGAGGGCGTCCATCACGGGGGTGAGGGCGTCGATGAGCTGGTGCGCGTCGAGGGTGCGCTCGCGGCGCAGGAGGTCGCGCAGGTCTTCGCCCTGCAAGAGCTCTTGCACGATGTAGAGGGTGCCGTCGTGGGGGTCGCGCCCCATGTCGAGCACCTCGACGATGCTCGGGTGCGCCACCCGCGTCGAGGCCCGCGCCTCGCGCAAGAATCGCTCGGCGATCTCGGGGTGAAGGGCCGCCGCGCCGAGCAGCAGCTTCAGCGCCACGCGCCGCTCGGTCCAGGTGTTCTCGGCTTCGAAGACGGCGCCGTGGCCGCCGATGCCGAGGCAGCGCGTGATGCGGTACTTGTCGGCCACGACCTTGCCGACCCACGCCTCGGCGGGATGTCTGGCCTCTTCGATCACGCGGTGGCGCTGCCTTCCAAGGCCGCGAGCATACATCACAGCCTCGCGCCGTACCTACTGCGCCGCCATCGCCCGCGCGCTCACGGCCGCACGCGCGACGCATCGCACCGCGCCGGAGGCTGGTACGCTCCGCCGCGGAGAGCAGGCGATCCCCGATGACCCACGAACCCACCGCCGCGACGTCGCGGCTGACCCTCAGCGACCTCATGGCGATGAAGGGCCCGGCCCTCCACGCGGTGATGCGCCGCGGCCACGCGATCGACCCCGACGCCATCGCGGGGCGACAGTTTCTGGGCGTCGATTTGAGCCTTCCCGGGTGGGCCCGCAAGCTCCTGTGGCACACCTTCCGAAAGACCTTCGTGCGCGACGAATCGAGCGGCGAGCTGCGGGGGTGGAACGTGCGCATGGAGCAGCGCGGCGTCGAGGGCGCGCGCGTCCCGCTCACCAACCGCCGCGGCGAGCCCATCACCTTCGGGCACTACCGCCTGCGCTCGGCCGCGGGGATGAACTTCGGCGGCCGCTGGACGGGCGCCAACTACCTCGACTACGGCGCCGCGGGGAACCCCTTCTACGACCTCGCGCGCCTCGGCCGCACGCCCCTCGTGGCCGTCAACGCGGGCCAGCAAGACCTCCTGCTCGGCTGGGAGGTGTTCAAGGTCGGCCCGCTGCTGCTCCCGCTGCCCCTCTACTGGGCGCTGCGCGACGAGGGCCCCGTCGACCGCGTGGTGCCTCCGCCGAACGCGCGCTGAGCGCCGCTAGCGACAGCGCGCGGCCACGGCGTCGAGGTCTTCGTGGCACATGCGGCACGGGCGCTCGCTCGCCCGCAGGAGTGCCCCGCAGCGCGCGAGAAACCCCGGCGGGTGCGGAGAGAACCCGGCTCCGCCCGCGCCCAGCGTCGCGTGGCACGTCACGCAATCGCGCTCGGCGTGGCACGACACGCAGGTGTTGAGCGAGCGCCGCGCCTCCACGCCGTGGTGCCGCGCGGTGATCACGCGCCCCGACCACACCTCGGGCGACGGGTGAAAGCGCGTCTGCGCGCGCGCCGCGGGCGCCGACGACTGCGCGACACCGACGCGCTCGTGGCACGCCACGCAGAACGTTGCCTGCCGGTGGCAGCTCGTGCAGGTGTTGGCGTTGAGGCGCGCGTCGATGGGGTGCTGCGTGAGGTAGTCGTTGGGGTGCGTGCGTCGGTCGCGCACGCGGCCGTCGTGGCACGCGGCGCACGCGTCGTCGCGGTGGCAGTCGGCGCAGCGCGCGGCATTCTCGGCGGCTGCGATGCGGTGCGTGAACCAGAAGTCGGCGTCGTGGTGCAGGCCGCGCATCCAGCGCGGCGGGTTGAGCACCCCTTCTGGGAAGCGCGTGCGGAGCACGCCGTCGGACTCGGTGAGGTGGCACGTCGCGCACGCCTCGGGGGCCGTTCCGCCGACGCGGTGGCAGCTCACGCAGGCCCGCATTGTGGGGAGTTCGAAGCGCGTGGCGAGGCCGACGGCGCGCAGGTCGCCGTGGCACGACTCGCAGCGTTGCCCGCGCGACACGTGGGCCCGATGCGAGAAGCGGAGGTTCGCGGGCGGCACCTCGACGCGCGCGACGCGCAGCGGTGCGTCGGCGCTCCAGCCCGTGTGGCAGCCGTCGCAGCGGGTGACGGGCACGCCCGCGACGCTAGGCCTCGCGGGCTGCGCGCGGTCGATGGCGTGGCACGGCAGACAGGTCGCTTCGGCGGGCACGAGACGGTCATCGACGCGCTCGCTCGCGGCGGCGCTGAGGTGGCACCGCACGCAGGTGACGCCGCCGAGGCGCAGGTGGCGCGCGTGGTCGAAGCGCAGCGGGAGGCTCTGCGTCGGAAAGATCGCGTGCGAGGGCGCCCCGCGCGCGCCGTCGGGCGACGGGGGCGCGGGCTGCGCGAGCGCCTGCGCCGACGGCGCGAGAATGGCGAGGACGCACAACGTCACGTGGAGGGCGCGCATCAGAAGGGGCTCCGCAGTGTGATGAGGGCTACGGCGCGGAGGCGGTGTCCCACGATGCGGTTCACGTCGTCTTCGAAGCTCACCTGCACGTGGCGACGCGCCCGATGCGCACGAGCGCGCCGGCCATGACCGCGAGCGAGGCCACGCTGCGGTCGGGGCGCAGCGCGTCGTCGACCCACCACGCCGACAGCCCCGCGTCGAGGCGCACGACCTGGTAGCGCAGCCACACGCGGCTCGTGAGGTCGGCCCCCGCGCGCGCGCCGAGCTCGCCCCCCTCGCCGTGGGCGCGGAGCGATCCGTCGAAGCGCGCGCCGCGCACGACGAGGCCCGCATCGCCGCCGCCCGCCCACGCGTCGGGGAGCGCGACGGAGCCGGGCGAGCTCGCGCTCTCGGAGAGCGCGTAGCGGCGCCCGAAGGCGGCCCCCACCAGCGTGACGCCGCGCCCGAGGGGGAGCTCTCCGCGGAGGCGCGCGTCGTCGGTCGGGTCGGTCCAGAACGACGACCACACCGAGGTGAGGTCGAAGGTGGGGCGCCAGCGCCATAGTTCGGCCCCCAACGATCTCCCGTCGTCGTCGCCGAACGCG
>CAISKJ010001495.1 GCA_903885885.1 uncultured delta proteobacterium | reverse complement strand
TGTCGCTCCGCATCGAGCCCGGCGAGTTCGTCGCCGTGGGCGGCCCCTCGGGCAGCGGCAAGAGCACGCTCATGAACGTGATCGGCTGCCTCGATCGCCCCACGAAGGGCCGCTACCTCCTCGCGGGTCACGACGTCTCCAACCTCGACGCCGACGCGCGCGCCTTCGTCCGAAACCGTCTGTTGGGCTTCGTGTTTCAGGGCTTCAACCTCCTCGCGCGCACCTCGGCCCGCGAGAACGTCGAGCTCCCCCTCGCCTACCGCGGCGTCGGGGGTAAAGAGCGGCGTCAGCGGGCCGCGAAGGCCCTCGAGCTCGTGGGCCTCGGCACCAAGCTCGACAACACGCCCAACCAGCTCTCGGGCGGCCAGCAGCAGCGTGTGGCCATCGCGCGCGCGCTCGTCACCGAGCCCAAGGTGCTCCTCGCCGACGAGCCCACGGGCAACCTCGACACGGTGACCACCGAAGAGATCCTCGCGCTCATGCAGGGGCTCCACCGCGACCACGGGCTCACCATCGTGATGGTGACGCACGAGCCCGATGTGGCCGCGTGCGCGAGCCGGCAGATCATCGTGCGCGACGGGCTCATCGCGAGCGACACGCCCATCGCGCAGCCGCGCCGCGCGGGCATCGACGCCGCGGGAGGTCACTGACCATGTGGTGGATGGCCCTGCGCCTCGCGGTGCTCTCGCTCGCGCGCAACAAGCTCCGCGCGGCGCTCACCGTGCTCGGGATTCTCATCGGCGTGGCCGCGGTGGTGGCGATGACGGCCATCGGCGAGGGCGCCAAGGAGAGCATCGAGCGCCAGATGACCGCCGTGGGCGTGAACCTCATCTGGGTGTGGCCCGGGGCGAGCGTGTCGTCGGGCGTGCGCGCCGACGGTGCGAGCCACGCCGCGCTCACCGAAGACGACGCGCGGGCCATCGCGCGCGAAGTGACCGCCGTGCTCTCGGTGGCCCCGACGCTGGGCACGAGCGCGCAGGTGGTGTTCGGTTCGCGCAACGTCGCGACGCGCATCACGGGCACCACGCCCGACTACCTCGTGGCGCGCGATTGGCTCATGGCGCGCGGGCGTGCGTTTCAGGAGTCGGACCTGCGCTCCGCTGCGAAGGTGTGCCTCATCGGCGAGACGGTGCGCCAGTCGCTCTTTGGCCGCGCCGACCCGCTTGGCCAGACGATGCGCATCGGCAAGCTGCCGTGCGAGATCATCGGGCTCCTCGCCCCCAAGGGTCAGGGCAGCTTCGGGCAGGACTACGACGACACCGTGCTCATGCCCATCACGTCGGTGCGCGCGCGCCTGCGCGGCTCGACGGGGCGCGAGGTCGACCAGATCATGGTGAGCGTGCGCACGCCGATGCAGGTGCGCCGCGCGCAGGCGCAGGTCACCTCGCTCGTGCGCCAGCGCCATCGGCTGAGCGAGAGCGAGGAGAACGACTTCTCGGTGCGCAACCTCCAGGAGATGATGGAGACCTTCGAGCGCACGCGCAGCACCCTCTCGACGCTGCTGCTCTCGATCGCGTGCATCGCCCTGCTCGTAGGCGGCATCGGCGTCATGAACATCATGCTCGTGTCGGTGACCGAGCGCACCCGCGAGATCGGCATTCGCCTCGCGGTGGGCGCGCGCTCGGGCGACATTCTCGCGCAGTTTCTCGTCGAGGCCGTCACCCTGTCGGCCATCGGCGGCGTGGCGGGCCTCGCGCTCGGCGTCGGCGCGGGCGTCGCGCTCGGCAAGGCGATGGAGTGGAACGTGAGCTTCTCGCCCGTCGCCGCCCTCATCGCGCTCGGCACCTCGAGCGGCATCGGCGTGGTGTTCGGCTTCTTCCCCGCGCGCCGCGCGGCCTCGCTCGACCCCATCACCGCCCTCCGCCATGAGTGATGTTATTCCGATGGGTTACAAGCATCCCTCTCGTCCGGCGCACAAGGGTTGACCCTCCCGCGTTCTCACCCCATATGTCCGGCCTTCAACGTGTGATTCAAGTGCTCGTATCTACGAGAGAAACAGTGTACGCATGAGCCCTCAAGCACAACCCCGTACCTCGGGGGCGGTCCTCGTCGTGGGCGTCGGGGCCGTGGCGCTCGGCATGGTCGCGATGCTCACGGCGATGCGCTCGTGGGATGTCGAGCGCGGCGCCCGCGGCCTCGCCGTCGAGCTCGGCGCCGTCGAGCAGGCGGCCCGCGCCTCGCGCCTCGCGCGCGCTCCCGGATGGGAGCAAGACGCGCTCCTCGGCGCCATCGAAGCGGCCACCGTGCCGATGCGCCCGACGCAGAAGACGTCGCCCACCATCATCGAGGCGCTCGCCACAGCGGCCACGGCGGCCGAGCGCGTTCGGGCCGTGCACGCCCACACGGGGCCCATTCGCGCGCTCGCGGTGTCGCCCGACCGCCGCGCCGTCGCCACGGCCTCCGACGATCGCACCGTGAAGGTCTGGAACCTCAGCGCGCTCGGCGCCCCGGCGGCCACGCTCGAAGGCCATGAGGAGCCCGTGGTCGCCGTGGCCTTCTCGCCCGACGGGGGGCGCATCGCCACCGCCTCGCTCGACCAGAAGGCCCGCGTGTGGGAGCTCGACGCAGCGGCGCCCCACGGGGCTCGCCTCGTGCACACGCTCAACGCGCACTCCGACGGGCTCACCGCGGTGGCCTTCTCGCGCGACGGCGCGACCCTCGTGACCGCCGGCCGCGACCACACCGCGCGCGTGTGGAACGCGCAGACCGGCGCCCTCCTCGGCGCGCTCGTGTCGCCGATGGGCTGGGTCACCACGGTGGCCTACGCGCCCGACGGATCGCGCATCGTGACGGGCGGCGGCGACGGCACGCCGCGCATGTTCGCCGCGTCGAACCTCGTCGAGCTCCCGCCGATGCCCGCGCACGGCGGGGGCATCTTGAGCGCCGAGTTTTCTCCCGACGGCGCGCGCCTGGTCACCGCCAGCAGCGACCGCACGGCGCGCCTGTGGGACCTCGCCGGCGGCGCGGCACCGATGATCCTCGAGGGCCACCGCGGCAACCTCGAGCGCGCGACCTTCTCGTCCGATGGAGCGCGCGTGGTGACCGCCAGCGACGACGGCACCGCGCGCCTTTGGGAGGTCTCGACGGGGCACCTGCTCACCGTGCTCGCCGGGCACCGCGACGTGGTCTACAGCGCGCGCTTCTCGCCCGACCGCGCGCGCATCGTGACGGCCAGCGCCGACGGCACCGCCGCCGTGTGGGACGCCGCGGGCACCCTGCGCGACGTGCTCCGCGGCCACGCGAGCGCCGTGATCGACGCGTACATCCTCGACGACGGCGCGGTGGTCACCGCGGGGCGCGACGGGTTCCTCCGCGTGTGGCGCCCCGACGCGGGCGGGGCCGAGGCCGTGGTCCGCGTCGCCAGCGCCGGCATCACTGCGATGACCCTCTCGCCCGACGGAACACGCGCCCTCTTCGGCGCCGAGAACGGCGACGTGAAGCTCTGGAGCGTCGACGGTGCGCCGCGCGCGCTCGCCGACCTCGAGGGCCACGATGCGCCCATCACCGCCGCGGTGTTCGCGCCCGACGGCGCACGCCTCGCCACGGCGAGCCGCGACAACCAGGCCCGCCTCTGGAACACGCAAGGCGTCTTCGAGCGCGGCCTCGCTGGCCACACTGCGTGGGTGAACACCGTCGCCTTCACCGCCGACGGCGCCCTCGTCGCGACCGCCAGCACCGACGGCACCGCGCGGCTCTGGAGCACGCGCGACGGCGCCGTGGTGGCGACCTTCCGCGGCGACGGGTCGGCCCTGCG
>CAISKJ010001494.1 GCA_903885885.1 uncultured delta proteobacterium | reverse complement strand
TCCGTCTGTTTATGATACCGAGCGCGTTGCGCGCATCATTGGCGAGGATGGACGCGATGAACTGGTGACGCTGAACCAGAAGACACAGGCACAGGGCGAATCCGGCGAGGCAATCGACAAGGTGCTGAACGACGTGTGCGTCGGCACCTTCGGCCTCGCCAGCGAGCGTCCCCACGCGTTCACCGACTGGGACATTCAGCTCGTCGGCTTCGTGTGCAACCTCACCGGCGTGGCGTACCAGCGCATCGTCGAAGAGGGGCGTCGCCGCGACGCCGAGGCGAGGCTCCAGAAGAGCGAGGCCGAGGCCCTCGCCGCGCGCCACGCGGCCGTGCTCAAAGACCAGTTCGTCGCCATGGTGAGCCACGAGCTGCGCACGCCCCTCACGGCCGTCATGGGCTTCGGCGAGCTCCTGCGACGCACGCCCCACGCGCCCCGGCAGCGCGACTACCTCGACAAGATCCTCCGCGGGAGCCAGCAGCTCCTCGGGCTCATCAACGACGTTCTCGACCTGTCGAAGATCGAGGCCGGCGGCGTGGTGATCGAGCGCGCCCCCTTCGAGCTCGAGCGCCTGCTCCGCAATGTGTGCGACGGCGCCGCGATGCGCGCCGCCGAGCGCCACCTCGAGTTCGTGGTCGACCTCGCGCCGGAGCTCCCCGCGCGCGTCGTGGGCGACTCGCTCCGGCTGCAGCAGGTGCTCACCAACCTCGTCGGCAACGCGGTGAAGTTCACCGAGCGCGGCGAGGTGTGCGTCACCGTGAGCGCCCGCCCCGCCGCAGACGGCGGCGACGACGCGTGGACCTTCACCGTCCGCGACACCGGCATCGGGATCTCCGCCGACGCCCAGACGCGCGTCTTTCAGCCCTTCAGCCAGGCCGATCAATCGACCACGCGGCGCTTCGGCGGAACGGGCCTCGGCCTCACCATTTCGCGCCGCCTCGCCGAGCTCATGGGCGGCAAGATCGACCTCGAGAGCCGCGTCGCCGAGGGCAGCACCTTCTCGTGCACCGTGCCCCTCGGGCGCCCCGCGGAGCTGTCACCGCCGCCCCGCGTCGACGACGCCCTCCGCGGCGCGCGCGCCGTCATCGTGCACGGCCACCCGAGCGCCCGCGACGCCATCGCGCGCTGCGCGCGCACCATCGGCTTCGACGCCGAGGCGCCCGAGACCGTCGACGACGCGTGCGCGCGCCTCGCCGACGCCGACGCCGCCCTGTGCCTCGTCGACGACGGCCTCGCGCCCGACGCGCTCCGCGCCGTGATGGCCGCGCTCGCGGGGCGCACCGCGAAGGTCCTCCGCGTGAGCCGCGTGGCGCGCGACGAGGCGGCGCTCGAGGCCCTCGCCGACGCGCCCGCGCTGCTCTCCCCCGTCACGCCGGGGCAGCTCCTCGACGCCGTGGCTTCGCTCTTCGCGGGCACCCGAACGGCGCTGCTCCCGCCGCCGCCCGCACCCGCGGCGCCCATTCACGCCGCGCGGGTGCTCGTGGTCGAAGACAACGAGGCCAACCAGGAGCTTCTGGTCGAACTCCTCGGACAGGTCGGCGTCGAGCCCCAGCTCGCGGGCAACGGCCTCGAGGCGCTCACCGCCCTCGACGCGGCGCACGCCCACGGGCGCCCCTTCCACATCGTGCTCATGGACCTCGAGATGCCCGTCCTCGACGGCCTCGCCACGGCGCGCCGCATCCGCGCCGACGGCCGCTTCGCCGCGCTGCCGGTCTTCGTCATGTCGGCGCACGCGCTCGCCCTCGACGCCTCGTCGCGCGCGCTCGAACACTTCAACGGCGCACTCGCCAAGCCCCTCGACCCCGCGCAGCTCTACGCCCTCGTCGCCGCCCACGTCCCCGCCGCCGCGCGCGCACCGTCGCCGCGCCCCGTGGCCTTCACACGGTCTCCCGCGATCGACGGCGTCGACCTCGC
>CAISKJ010001493.1 GCA_903885885.1 uncultured delta proteobacterium | reverse complement strand
GCTCCGTCGCCCTGGAGCGCGCAGGTGTGGTGATACCCCGCAGCGATGCGCACGGCGCCCGCGAGCCCGTCGCCGGCCATCGGGGCGGCCTGGTTCGACTCGGTGCCGGTGCCGAGCTGGCCCCTCTAGTTCATGCCCCAGCAGCGCGCGGTGCCGTCGCGCAGGAGCGCGCAGGTGTGGTTCTCGCCCGCGCTCACCTGCACCACGTTGGCGAGCCCCTGCACCGCCACGGGCCGGGCGACGCTCTCTCGTGCGCGGTGGCCGTTGCCGAGCTGCCCGTGCTCCTGCCGGCCCCAGCACCACACGCTCCCATCGACGAGGAGCGCGCAGGTGTGGCCGCCGCCCGCGGTGAGCTGCGCGACGCCGGCGAGGCCCGGCACCGCCTCGGCGCGCACGCGCGACCGATCGGACCCGTCGCCGAGCTGGCCGCTGCTGTCGTCGCCCCAGCAGAACGCGAGCCCGTCGGCGCGGCGCGCGCACGCGTGCGACTCGCCCACCGTGAGCTGCGTCGCCGCGTTGACGCCCTCGACCGCGAAGGCGCGACGACGAATGCCCATGGGCGTGAGTCCCCAGCACATGACCGCGCCGTTCGAGATCAGCGCGCACGACATGCCCTGGCCCGCGCCGATCTGCGTGATCCCTGACACGTCGGCGACGACCGCGGGCGCGTACTGATCTTCGCTCGTGCTGTCGCCGAGCTGGCCCATCTGGTTCCAGCCCCAGCAGCGGGCGGTGCCGTCGGCGAGGGCCGCGCAGGTGTGATAGCGGCCCGCCGCGAGGCCCGCGACGCCCGCGAGCCCCACGATGTCGGTCTGCGATCCGGTGCCTCTGCATTGGGGGCCGCGAAAGGCCCGCGGCGCGAGGATCGACGGCGTCGCGAGGGGGCCGTTGGGGCCGCCGGGCGACGACGGGGCGCGTGTGATGAACACCGCCGCGACACCGAAGGCCATGACCACCATGACGCCGACGCCCGCAGCCACGATGACGCCCGCGGAGCTCCGCTGCGGCGTCGCGGTGTGCATCGGGTACGGGGTGGCGGCGGCGAAGCCCTGCGGCGCCGAGGCGGGGTTCCACGCCTGCGTGCCGTAGGGGGGCGCGTGCGAGGGCGGGCCCTGCATCGAGCCGAAGCCCTGCGGTGTGTGAAGCGCCTGCGGGGGCGTGTAGGCGAGGGGGCCCTGTGGCGGCGCGAGCGTGGCCGGGGACTGCGTGGGAGGCCCCGGGTAGGTGGCGACGCTCACAGGCATGCCCGCGACGGATCCGAGCACGGGGAGCAGCGCGGCGAGGGCCTCGGCGGCGTCGTGAAAGCGCAGCGCCGGGTCGCGCACCACGCAGCGCGCGAACCACGCGTCGAAGTGGGGCGGCAGCAGATGGGCCACGCCGAAGGAGGCCGCGCGCTGCGAGGCGGGCTCGATCGCGTCCATGTAGACCTCCTTGAGGAGGGCCGGGAACACGAAGTTTTCGGTGTTGGCGATGCGCCAGTAGTACGCGCCCGTGAGCAGATGAAACGCGATGAGCCCGAGGGCCCACACGTCGGTCGCGGGGCGAATCATGCCCTGATCGGCCTGCTCGGGGGCCATCCACAGGGGCGAGCCGATGGCCGACGTCGAGGCCGCCGAGGTGCGCGACTCGCCGACGACCTTGGCGATGCCGAAGTCGAGGATCTTCACCGTGAACGACACGCCCTCGCGGCGCGCGGCGCACATGAAGATGTTCTCGGGCTTGAGGTCGCGGTGCACGAGCCCGCCGCGGTGCGCGGCCCCGAGGCCGTGGCAGAGCTGGCGAAACACCTCCATCACTTCGCCGGGCGGGAGCGCGCGGCGGCGGCGCATGGTGTCGGCGAGCTCCTCGCCTTCGAGGAGCTCCATGGCGATCCACGGCGTGCCCGTGGTCTCTTCGACGCCGGCGCCCACCACCTCGACCACGTGGTCGCTGCGGATGCGCGCGCTCACCGTGGCCTCTTGCATGAAGCGCTCGCGCGCCTTGGGCTCGCGCACGAGGTCGGGCAGCATGATCTTCAGCGCGCGCTGGCGCTGCGTCGACACCTGCTCGACGACGTAGACCGCGCCCATGCCTCCCGCCGAGAGGTGGCGCAGCACGCGGAAGTCGCGCGCGAAGACCATGCCGGGAGTGAGCTGGGGGAGCGGCGACATTCGTGTTTTGTTGGCGCACCGGACCCCCGAAGGTGGGCGCCGTGCGGCACGGATGAACACGTGCCCTCGACGCCGTGTCAAGCGCCCCGCGGAACGCAGTCGCGACGACGGCGGCAACGGGT
>CAISKJ010001492.1 GCA_903885885.1 uncultured delta proteobacterium | reverse complement strand
CTCACGCGCGCGTGCTGTGAATCGGGGCGACGAGCCGGCGTGACGGGCGCCGCGAGACGGAAGCCAATCAGCGGCAGTTGGACCTTGCGCCGCCGTCAACGAGAATTCGGGGAACGATGAGGGTTTACCCGCCGGGCGATCAGCCCCGCGCCGCTCGAGGAGCCCATCGACTGAGGGCGTTTCAGCGCCAGTACACGAGGTACGACGAGAGCACGATGTTGCCGAGGTTGGCGGCCACGGGGCGGCCGCCGTAGGTGGTGGTGTAGCGCAGCTCGTTGGCCATGCCGGGGCGCAGCTCGCGGGTCACGTCGACGACGTAGGGGGCCACGTCGAGGCCGGGGCACCAGCCGCCGCGGCCGAAGTACCAGGTGCCGTGCTGGTTGGGCGCCACGCCCTCGCCCACGCGCTCGGCGCAGCCCTCGGCCGAGCGCGCCTCGGGGAACGACTTCAGGTGCTCCATGCCGTTCACGGCGAAGTGGTGCTCGTGGTTGCAGAACTCGGCGCAGTTGGTGGGCTGCACGCCGCCGTGGCCTGTGACGAGCGCGTAGAGATCCACGCGACGCACGTCGGCGGGCACGTTGACCGCGATGGGCGCGTGGCTCATGTCGTACGACGCGTTCCAGCCGCCGCCGGTCCAGAGGGGAACGGCCTCGACGGGGCGCATCCCGCGACCACGGTTCGAGAGGCGCAGCGAGAGGGTGACGCTGTAGTCCGTCGAGCGCGGATCAAACTGGCCGCTCGCGTTCCACCGAAAGTGCTGACGGCCGCCGGCGCGCAGGTTGGCGAGCATCGGGGTGATGTCGGTGACCCAGTGCGTCTCGCGCCAGTACGAGGTGATCCAGCGGGCGATCTCGCGGTTGCAGGCCCAGCGCGGGCCCGCGTCGGGGGCGCCGCCGTCGGGGTCGGCCGCGGCGGGGTCGCACACCCAGAGGTACGAGAGGTAGTCCCACGCGCCGCACTCGCCGTCGCGGTGGTTCGGGCACTCCATCGCGAGGTCGACCTCCATCGTGTCGAAGCGCTCGAGCTCGGCCGCGGAGGGGAGCGTCACGTCGACGTCGATGGTGTCGTGCGCCACCTGAGCGCGCGCGAGCTCGACCACGGTGACGCGCGACTGCTCCGCCGCGAGGCGCTGATCGCGGGTGTACTCCCAGTTGTAGTACTGCGGCTCGTGGGCGAGGTAGGCGAGGTCGGTCTGCAGGCCACCGGCGGCGAGGCGCCCGAGCTGGCCCACCTCGCGGATGCGCTGCGTGCGATCGATCGCAAACTGCAGCGGGTCGTAGCGCTTGTAGGGGAGCGCGGTGCGCGAGCGGGCGGTGATCATCTGCCCGATCCACCCGGGGATGAGCGGCGAGCGCGTCGACACGAAGTGCACGCGCGGGCGCCACCACGCGCGGTCTTCTTCGGTCATCGCGTCGAACTCGGCGAGCCACGCGTCGCGGTGCTCCATGAAGCCGGGCTCGTCGGCCGACCACAGGAAGAAGTAGTGCACGTTGCGCGGCGAGCGCTCGAGCAGCGCCGCGAGGGATCCGTCGAAGAGCGAGGCCGAGTAGTCGACGCCGTTGCCGTACACGAGGGCGCGCGGCGCGTACGTGAGAAACACGTAGCTGTCCTCGCCGGTCCACTGGTCTTCGAAGGACCAGTCGCCGTCTTGCGTGGGCACCGTGAAGGGCCCCGCGACGGCGCGCACCGCGGTGCCGTAGGGCCCGCGCGAGAAGGGGTTGGCGAGCGTGGGGCGCACGTCGGCGGGCGCGTCGGCGGCGTCGCTCGCGTCGTCGGGCGCGGCGACGTCGACGGCCGCTTCGGCCGCGAGGTCGTTGCTCGCATCGACGCGCGCGGGCGTCGTCGTGGTGTCATCACACGCGCCCACGAGGAGCGCGAAGGCCAGGAGAGACGCGGTGCGCATGGCCCGCGATCGTGCCCGCAGCGCCCGCGAATGTCACGGCTCAGCGTGCGCCCTCGACGAGCGCGAGGCCCGCGGCCCGACACGCCGCGGCGAGGTCGCGCACCGCCGCGGCGGCCCGATCGAGCGCGCCCAGCCCGATCGCGTCGAGGGGCGCGTCGAGCTGAAGCTCCGTGGCCCCGCCCTCGCGCAGGCGCGCCGGGAGCGCCGAGAGATCGTCGAGGTTGTGCGCGTGGAGCACCACCCGCGCGGTGACCGACCGCAGGCCCGCCGCGCGGAGGTTGCGCAGGCCCGCGAGCGACTGCGCGTGGCCTCCGGGGTCGCGCGTGTACGCGTCGGCGACGGCGGCGTCGGGGCCGAAGAGCTTCACCGTGGCGTGCGTGAGGCCCGCCTGCACGAGCTCGCGCGCGAAGGGCGCCGACGCAAAGCGGCGGCCGTTGGTGACCATCCACACGGGGCGTCGGTCGTCGCCCGCGGCGCGTTGTACGAGGGCCGCGACGTCGGGCCACAGGGTGGGCTCGCGGCCCGCGAAGCGCACCGGACCCGGTCGCGCGCGGGCGGCGTCGATGCGCGCGGCGAGGCTCGCGTCGGGAACGTAGCGCGCGCGGTTGGGGCAGTGGGCGCAGCCGTTGTTGCAGGCGTTCGTGCCGCGCACGTCGTGGGCCGCGGGGTAGCGCCGCGTGGGCGCCTCGCGAAGCGCGGCCTCGAGCGCTTCGACCTCGCGGAGCACGCGCGCCACCGTCGACGGCACGTCGTCGGGCGCGACCGCGCGGGCGTAGTCGGCGGCGGCGGCGAGCTGCGCGGGCTCGCTGTCGCGGCCGAGGCGGGCGACGAGCGCGCGGGCGAGGGCGTAACAGAGGCGCGTGCGCGGGTCGAGGAAGCGCCACGGGTGCTCGGTGTTGTAGCCCTTGCGCCGCGCGGCGCCGTGGTCGCCCTCCTGCCATTCGTCGCAGAGGGCGCCGTCGCGCTCGGCGGCGTAGTAGATGGGCAGGTCGCGGTAGAGGCGCAGGCGGTTGCGACCGAGCTCGTGAAAGAGCTCGGCGAGGCCCGCGCGGCGCATCACGGCCACGCTGTCGGCGATGTCGTCGGGGGTGGTCCAGGGGCTCCAGAGAATGAGGCTGTGACCGCGCGCGTCGCCGTAGCGAAAGGCGCGCGGAAACTCTTCGCTGAGCGCGCGCATCGCGGCCACGGCCTCGAGCTGCTCGGCCACGGTGACGCCCTTGTTGTACCGCGTGAGCTCGGCGTCGCTGAACGACTCGAAGCCCGTGAGGTACACCTCGAGCGTGTGCCCCGTGGCGACGGCGGCCTCGACGGCGGCGCGCACCGTGGCCGCCTCGCGCACGAACGAGTCCGACCGCGCGGCGAAGAGCCAGCGCACGGGCCGCAGGTCGCGCGCGCCGAGCAGGAGGGCGCGCAGGTAGCGCAGCGCGTGCTGATCGGACAGCACGAGCTCGGTGACGGTCGCGACGCGCTCGGTCCAGAAGCGGGCCTGTTCGAGGGTGCGCGCCACCACCTCGGCGTCGGGGCGCTTCTCGTAGTCGCCGCCGAGCGCGCAGAAGGCGCAGCCCAGCCGCGCGACGGGGCGCTCCACGGGGAGGCGCACGCGGGCGTAGTGGGGGAGGGCGAGGGGGTCGGCGCCGTAGGGGCAGCCCACGTTGCCGAAGAGCGTCTTGCGCACGACGGCGGGGGCGTCGCCCTCGGCGATGCAGTCCATCGCGACCACGGCGTCGAAGGCGGGCACCCGCGCGGGGCGTTCGAGGGGCGCGTGGAGCACCAGGTCGTCGCCGTCGACGCGCCCGACGCCGGGCACGCGCGCGGGGTCGTCGCCGACCGCGAGGGCGGTGAGGAGCCGCTCCCACGCGAGGCACAGCTCGTCGACGGAGGGCGTGCGCCGCGTGGTGCCCTGCCGCGTGCGGCCGGGGTTGGCGCCGACCACCCAGTGCACGCCGTCGACGGGGTCGAAGGCGTCGCCGCGCGCGACCTGCACCACCACGCGCCCCGGGGCCTCGAAGGTCTCGACGTTCACGAAGCGCTCGCCGACCACCACGTCGACCGCGCGCTCCGAGAGCCATTCGCGCAGGCGCGCGTCGACGCGCGCGTCGGCCGCCGCGTCGTGGCCGTCGTAGTACACGCGCAGCATCTCGGCGCGGTGGCCGCTGCGCCGCGCGGCGGCGCACAGCATGGCGAGGAGCGTGTCGGCGAAGAAGCTGTCGCGTCGCTCGCCGTACGACGCCACGACCGCGACGGAGCGCTGCACGGGCTCGGCCTTCATGGGCGCATCAGCGCACCCGGGAGCACCGCGCGTCAAGGCGCCCTCAGCGCGCGTCGTCGAGGAGGCGGGCCCAGCCGTCGCGCGCCGCCACGAAGCTCGCGCCCACGCGGTCGAGGAGGGCGCGCGTGGCGGGCACGAAGGGGGTAGGGCCCGTCGGGGAGGCTCATGTACGCGAGGCCGAGGCCGTCGGCCGCGCGGAAGTAGCGAACGCCCTCGCGGGCGCGCTCGACGCGCACGGTGAGGTCGGGCATGGCGTCGTGGGAGAGGGCAGCCTGCAGGCCGCCGCGGGCGGGGTAGGCCACGCGCACGCGCCAGGGCCCCAGGGCGTCGGCGCCGGCGAGCAGCGAGGCCAGCGAGGCGGTGAAGGCCCGGTGCGCCTCGGCGCTCGCGGAGAAGCGCGACGCGAACTGGCCGTCCGACGACACGAACTCCTTCACGCCCTCCAAGATGCGACCGTAGTTGTTCGCCATCGTGAGCTGAAAGGCCGTGCCCTCGAGCGCGCGGTCGCGGAACACCTTCGCCGCGGGGTCGGCGGGCGCCTCGTCGGGCGCGAAGAAGTAGCGCCGCGCGGCGAGCGCGGCGTCGCCCGTGCGCGTCCAGCGGGCGACGTAGTCTTCGCGCGCGGCGTCGGTCCACCCGGTGTCGTTGAGGGCGCGCGCGACGTGGAGCGCCTGGTTCACCGCCACGGCGGTGCCCGTCGCGTAGATGGGCTCGCCGAAGAAGCCCGCGTCGCCCACAAGGATCCAGTTGGCGTCGGCCACCTGCGACGTCGTGCGCGAGAAGCGGTTGTAGACGTGAAAGCGGTTGTAGTCCGAGGCGCCGTCGAAGGGCCGCGGGTCGGTCTCGTAGCAGGGGGCCACGTTGTCGCGCGCGAAGGCCGCGAGGTCGTCGCGCGACACGGGGCCGTGCCGCGACGTGACGCCGAAGCTCAGCACGGACTTGTCGTAGAGCGGGATCTGCCAGGCGAACATGCCGTCGCGCACGCGCCACACGATGGTGCAGTTCGACGGCGCCCAGCCCTCGTACTCGCGCTGCGGCAGCGGGTGCCCCACGCCCGGGTCGAAGCGCTGGTACGCCCGCCCCGTGGCGCGCAGAAACTCTTCGAAGCGCGCGTCGCGCACCGCGCGGATGTCGAGGTACATCCAGCTCGCGAAGCTGCGCCAGAGCTCCTGCTCCGCCCCCATCGCGCGGGCGAGCACGCGGGCCACGCCGGAACAATCGATCACCTGCTTCGCGACGCGCCACGCGCGGCGGTCGGTGTGCACCGTGTTGGTCGTGGCGTCGTAGCGCTGCACGCGCTCGCGCTCGATCTCGAGGCCCCAGAGCGAGGCCATGCGCGCCTCGAGCTCCTCGCGGCGCAGGTGCCCGGCGAAGGCGTAGTCGAGGGGCGAGAGCGGAAACGCCGCCACGCCGTCGGGGCCGATGTACATGCTCCCGTACTTGGGCGAGTACGAGGGGAGGCGCGGCACCTCGTCGCGGATGTCGGCCAGCACCGGGTCGCGGAAGTGCTCGGGGATGATCGACTCGCCGAGCTTGTAACGGAACGGGTGCGGGTCGAGGAGCGCGACGCGCGACGACGCGAGCGCGTGGCGCAGCGTCATGCCCGCGACGCCCGCGCCGATGATGAGATAGTCGACCTCGGTCTCTGCCATGGCTGTGCGTCCTTGGAGGCTCGGAGACCCTATCACCGCTTCGCGCGCTCGCGCGGCGATGGGGTAACGTCAATGTATGAGCATCGCCCGCGTCGGTTCCAGCGCCCACGGTCGCCTCGGGGCCATCCTCGACGCGCTGCAGGCCCCGGGCGCGCTGCCCCCGCTGTGGACGCTGCGCGCGTGGGAGGCCGAGCAGGGCATCTCGCTGCGCTTCGAGCGCCTCGGCGCCATGCTCGAGATCGACCTCGAGCGCCTCGACCCCGCGCGCCCCGCCTACGCCGCGACGCGGGCGTTCAACGTGTACTACTCCCTCTTCGGCAGGGCCCGGCGCGACCTCGAGGCGCACGAGCGGGCGCTCGTCGACGCCGTGGTTGCGACGGTGCGCGCCCACGAGCGGGCGCTCCCGCTCTTCGCCGACGCGCCCCCCGAGACGCTCGCCACCGACGGCGCGCGCGAGAAGCGCGTCGCCCTCCGCGAGGTGACCGCCGAGCGCGCCCTCATCGCCGAGGCGCCGGGGATGTACTACCTCAACCCCTACACGGGCTGCATCCTGGGGTGCACCTACTGCTACGGCATCGGCCGCACGAGCTTCGTGCGCGACCTCGACGAGCTCCCCAGGGCCCCGTGGGGCCGGTGGATCGACGTGAAGGTGAACGCCCCCGAGCTGGTGGCCCGCGAGGTGCGATCGCTCGCGCCGGGCACCGTGCGCATGAGCCCCCTGGTGACCGACCCGTACCAGCCCGTCGAGCGTCGCTACCGCATCACGCGGCGCTGCCTCGAGGCGCTGCGCGAGAGCGAGTTCACGCCCGTGGTGCTCACGCGCTCGCCCCTCGTCACCGACGACATCGCCCTGTTTCGCACCATGCCGCGGCTGCTCATCGGCATGAGCGTGCCCACCGACGACGACGCGATGCGCGCCGTGTTCGAACCCAACGCGCCCCCCATCGCGGCCCGCGTCGCGGCCCTCGCGGCGCTGCGCGCGGCGGGGCTCCGCACCTTCGCGGTCGCGCACCCGATGCTCCCGATGGACCCCGCGCGGCTCGTCGACCTGCTCGCCCCGCACGTCGAGGTGGTGCGCGTCGGGCCGATGGCCGAGAAGCCCTTCATCGCCCACGCGTACCAGCGCGCGGGCCGCGCCGAGTGCCTCACCTAGGCGTGTGAGCGCGCGACCTTCGATGAACTCTGCGCGGGCTTCGCGGTCCGCGGCGTCCCCGTGAACCCGAGCTTCGAACCCTGGGCGAGCTTTCGCTGACACTTCTCCCCGCCGCCCGCGACGCGATCGCACCTGCGGCTTCCCCGGCGGGCCTTCTCGGTCCACCATGCGCGCCGTGAAGCGCGGCGCATCGTGTGTGGTGGCGATTCTTGGCGTGACGGGCCGCGCGGGCCCCGCCGTCGCGCGGGCCTTCTCCGGCGCGGTGCGGGGCCTGTCGCGGCGCGCGCCCCACGCGGACGAGAGTCTCCCCGAGGGGATCACCCTCGCG
>CAISKJ010001491.1 GCA_903885885.1 uncultured delta proteobacterium | reverse complement strand
ACAAGATGCGCCGCACGCTCGACGACGTGGTGCGCGCGATGGGCGACGGCTGCACGTGGAAGCCCGTCGAGGGAGGGAAGGTCCGCATCACGCCTCCGACGTGGTGGGTCGACCATGCGGTGCACGGCGCTCCGATGCCGCATCCGCTCCCGCCCGCGCAGCATCCGCGCACGGGCGTCGAGCTGGTGGCGTGGCGTCGTGAGCACAAGCTCACCCAGGCCGAAGCCGCGGCCGCCCTGGGCGTGGGCGAGCGAACGATTCGCAACGCGGAGGCGCGCGGCTCCGATGCGCTCCCGCGGTCGTTTGTCGACGTGCCGTGGGGTGCGCCTCGACGTGCGCTCCCGAAGGGCCGCGCGTGACGCGGACCGGCAACATCGCGGTATTCCTCCGCAAGGACCGGCAACATCGCGGTATTCCTCCGCAAGGACCGGCAACATCGCGGTATTCCTCCGCAGTGGTATGCGCGAAACGGCTTGCTGCAAGGTGTTTTGAAGCGTCGCGGATGCCTCTCTAAGAGTCTCTCTAAGAGACTCTCTAACGTCGCCCACGGTCGCCCGCCCTTGCGGGGCGGCCGCCCTGGGCTCTGGCAGACACGGACGCGGAGCCCGTCGAGGGGAGAGATCGGGCCGGACTCGGATGCGGCGCAGTGCGCCTCCCGAACGTCCACCCGGCTAGGGGCTGTGGACCCTCCGGAGGCGCATCGCGCAGCATCCGGGTGACACCCTCTCCTCGACGGGCATCCGCGTTCGTGGGGATACAATCCGCGGGCGCGCGCGCTTGGCCTCGACGGGCCGTACCCCATGCTGCGCGTGGCCGCCTACGTGCGCACGTGCGAGTGGTGCGGCGGTACGGTTACGCGCACGGGCGCAAGAGGCTCACGGTGACGGGCTCTGTCGAGCGCGCAAGCACCGCCACCTGGGGCCGCGCGTGGCGCTCGCACCGCGTCCACCGCACGATCCGCACGAGATCATCTCGCGTGATCGCTCGCCTCTGCGCCCACGCTGCAGCGCCGCGGCATCGTCGCGACGCGGTGAGGCAGTCGGCGCACCATTCAGCCGCGCGCATGGTCGTGGGATCGCGCTGCAGCGCCGCGCCGATTTGCCCGATGGCCACGAGACTCCGAGCGCGGCCCTCTGGCGTGCGCGGCCCCGTCGACAGGCCACCGTGCATCCGGCACCGACGCCGCGGCCCCTCGCCCGCGTTCCACACGACCGGGGCGACGCACGGGTGCCCGTCGCGGCATCGCGCGCCACACCGCGGGCGCTCGCGCGTCGGAGGGCGCTCGACGGGCCGTGCAGCCGCGCGCGCCTCGCGGTGGCGCTTGCGGTAGGCCGCGGGGATCAACTCGCGGTAGAGCGCCTGCATCTCGTGCCAGCGGGCCATCTCCTCGCGGTGGGCCTCGTGCGCTCGCGCGGTGAGGGCGCGCATGGCGTCGTTGGCGGTGCCCATGCGTGGAGGCTACCTCACGCGACGTAGACCCGCACCGGCACGACGCCGTGCAGGCCGTAGCGCCACGCGCCCGAGATGCGCCCCTGCGCGTCGACCAGCAACACGAACCCCAACGCGACGTGCCACGCCATGCCCGTCATCGGGCACGAGCTCGACGCGGTTGCGTGCGCTCGACGGCCTCGACGTGGGTGCGAGTCTCTCCCCTCGACGGGTGACTAATGACCGTCTCGCACGTCGGATGACTAATGACCGGACGGTTGTTAGTCACGAACACGTTGACGCGTACGAGAGTCGTGCGTTATACAACGGCGCATGGCTCGCAACACCAAGCACACGGTCAACGTCAACACCGCGGTCGCCTACCTCCGCGCTTCGACCGACGATCAACGTCTGTCGCCGGAGGCGCAGCGGGCGAGCATCGAAGCGTGGGCGCGCGTGGCGGGCGTCGAGCTGGTGGCGTGGCACGTCGACCAGGGCGTGAGCGGTGCGACCGAGCTCGACGGCGGTCCCAAGTTGTGGTGGCACGGCGGGAACAGCGTGCTGCTCCGCACGCACCGAGGCACCTT
>CAISKJ010001490.1 GCA_903885885.1 uncultured delta proteobacterium | reverse complement strand
TGCGCCCGTCGGGCGAGAGCGCGAGCGCGCGCACGGGCCCCGTGTGGCCCTCGAAGGCGCCCACTGTGACGCCCGTCGTTGGGCTCCAGAGGCGCAACGTACCATCGCGGCTCGCGGTGAGCGCGGAGCCCCCGTCGCGCGCAATCGCGACGGCCGTGACCGCGTCGGCGTGACCCGCGCGGAGGTCGTAGCGCTCCACCGGGTGGAGCGTGACGAGCACGGCGCCGTTGCCATCGCGCACGAGCGCCGCGCCGACGGCGGGGGCGATCGCCTCGACGCGCCCGGACCCGTACACCGCGTGCGGGCTCGCGTCGGCGGGCTGCACGCGCGTGGCGCCGTCGTCGTGGCCGCTCGCCACGAGCGACCCGTGCGCGCGCACCACCGTGACGGGCGACCCCGAGGCCGCAGCGGTGACGCGCCGCGCGCCGCCCGCGATCCGCACCGTGGTGCCGTCGTCGTGACCGAGCACGAGCGCACCGTCGGGGCCGAGGTCGAGCGCGGTGATCCGCGCGCCGCGCGCCGCGCGATGCGTGACCGCGGCGCCGTCGTCGAGCTGTGTCACCCACGCCGTGCGCTGTGCAGCGCGCGTGCAGGCGAGGGTGCGGGCGTCGGGCGAGAGTGCGATGGGGGCGTGGCCCGCGAGGTCGTGGGTGAGCGCGAGCGCGGCGAGGTCCCAGCGGCGCACGCGGCCGCCGCGGGCGATGACCGCCGAGCGACCGTCGCGGGCGACCACGACGGCGCCGGGCTCGCCGGGCGCGTCGCGAAAGGTCGCGCGCTCGACGCCGCGCGCCGCGTCGAGGCACACGCACCAGCCCGAGGCGTCGGTGAAGACCAGGAGCGCGCCGTCGGCCGAGACGTCGAAGGCGCCCGCGCGGGCGAGGTCGTAGCGCCACGCGACGCGGGCCGTGCGAGGGTCCCACGCCGTGAGCGAAGGGGCCGTCGCCGCAGGGGCGCACAGGGCCCACGCGAGGTCGGCGCGCTCGGCGAGGCGCGCGGCGCGGGGGTTCGCGAGGCGCCCGCGGAGCGAACCGAAGGCCACCACCGGGCGCGCGAGGCTGTCGGCCCGCGCGGGCGGGGCGTCGGTCCATCGGAACGGGGGGCGCGACGACGAAGGCATCGCTCTCGTTGAACGGCGGCTCGCGGCGAAACCACCAGTCGCGAGACGCGCTTCGAAGGCGGGGCGCTGTGTTACGGTACGGCGGTCTGCCCCACCGCTACTCCGCGTTTCTTGCTCAAAGCAGGTTTGTGCGATGGCTTCCCCCGACGAAACATCGAACGCGCTGCTCGCGGTGTCGCTGCAGCTCACCGCCACTCGAAGCCTCGATGATCTGCTCCCCGTCGTGCTCCAGCGGCTCGTCGACCTGCTCGGCGCCGAGCGCGCGCTCTTCGCCCTCTTCAACGAGAGCGGCGAGATCGAAGAGGCCGTGGCGCACAACCTCGACTGGGTGCGCGGCGAGCGCCTCCCCATCTCGAACCGCGTCGTGAGCGAGGTGCTCGAGAGCCGCGAGATGCGCACGGTGGTCAACACCGACCTCGACCGCGAGCTCACCCTCCACGAGAGCATCCGGCAGCACGGGCTGCGCTTCATCCTCGCCGTGCCCGTCATGGCCTGCGGCCGCGTGTCGGGCGTGCTCTACGCCGACAGCAAGGCCCCGGTGCTCTCCGAGACGCTGCGCCAGTCAGAGACCCTGCGGGCCCTCGCGGGCATCGTGGGCATCGCCGTCGAGAACGTGCGCCTCCTCGAGGAGCAGAAGCTCCGCACGATGCTCCTGGGCAAGCTCGTGCACGACCTCCGCAACCCGCTCACCGCGGTGCTCCTCGGCGCCGACGTGGTGCGCGAGGGCGTGCGCGACGCCGAGCAGCAGTCGATGCTCGACGACATGCTCATGGCCGGCACCAAGATGGAGCTCTACTGCGACAGCGCCATGCGCTTCGCGGGCATCGACGGCGGCAGGCCCGAGCCCGAGCCGGCCCCCGTCGACGTGGGCTCGATGCTCGCGGGGCACGCGCGGCTCTTTCAGCGCGTGGGCATCGAGCGCGGCATCGA
>CAISKJ010001489.1 GCA_903885885.1 uncultured delta proteobacterium | reverse complement strand
GTGCAGGTCGACGTCATCCACGACCTCGCCATGGTCGCCGGGCGTCCGCGCGCCACGCTCCGCGCGGGCTCCACGCGCTCCGTAGTGCGCGGCACCACCGTCGACATCCCCGCCTCGGGGAGCCTCGCGAGCCTCGCTTCGACGGTACTGCAGCCCGTGCTCGACGCTGCCATTTCGGCCCAGGTGGGCAGCTCGGTGAGCACCGCCGTGGGCGACCTCATGGGCGGCCTCTTCAACTCCCTCGACCTCTCGGGCGCCTCGTTCTCGGCCGACGTGGTGCGCCCCGACGCGCAGGGCACCACACCGATTCGCTTCGACATCAGCTTCTCCGACCTCCGCGCGAGCGCGGCGGCCCTCTCGCTGGGCCTCGGCACGCGCTTCACCACCACGGTGACGCGCGACACCCCGGCGCCCTTCGGCATCCCGCTGCCCCCGTCGTCGGGCACCGCCGTGCTCACCGCGCCCGCGACGGGCCTCTACGACATCGGGCTCTACAACCAGCTCTTCTTCACGCTGTGGCGCGGCGGGCTCATCGACGGGCGCATCCCGGTGTTCGGCTCGTCGCGCGACGGGCCCCTCGCCGCGTACGCGGTGCTCACGCCCACGCTGCCCTTTGTGATGAGCGCAGGCAGCGGCGGCACGCTCAACCTCGACGTGGGCTTCTTCGACATCGACCTGGTCATCCCCTCGGTGCTCCCCGCGCCGGTGCACCTCACGGTGGCGATGCGCGGCTCTGTCTCGACCTCGCTGGTGGGGCAGGCGATTCGCTTCGGCACCTTTACCCTCGACGGCTTCTCGTTCAACACCGAGTCGGGCACGCTGCCGCCCGCCATTCAGGCGAGCATGCGTGAGGCGATGAGCCTCGCCATCGAGGGCACGCTGGGCAACCTCTTCCGGAGCTTTCCGCCCTTCCCCATCCCGGCCTTCGCGGTGCCTCCGGCCGCCGGCGCCTTCGGCCTCCCCGTAGGCACCGTCCTGGGTCTCAACGCCACCAGCCTCGCGCTCGAGAACGGGCGCATCGTGGTGCGCGGGCCCTTCGGCCAGCGGTAGTTACCGCGGGCAGTAGGGCTCCGGCGGCGTGCTGTCTGCGCAGGGGCCTCCCGCGGGCTCTGCCGCCCCGCGGTGCAGGTCGACGCCGACGAGCTCCGCGAGGGTGCGCCCGTACATGTCCTTCATCGCAACGGTGACATACATGGGAAGGCCTACGAGGGCGGCGCCGCGCGGGTCCGTCGCGACGTTGATCCGTGCCTCGCGTCCGGCCCACGCGATGCCATAGCTCAGGGTCCCGCTTCGAATCTGCAAGCGAAAATCATGGCGGATCGGCGGCGCTCCTACTCCCGGGAGACCCACACCGACACCCACGAGGTCCACAGAGGCCATGCCCGCCCCGATTCGCGTCGGCATTCCCCCATTGATCGTCCACAGTTCGACGGCGTTGGCAGTGGCTGCACGCCATAGATCAACGTCGACCCGGTAGCCCACCGTATCGGTAGGAAATGCCACGGAAGTACCCACCCCCGTCGGCAACCGTGTGGTGACGTACACCTCAAGGGCGATCGTGCCGTCCCGAGTGAGCGCCACACTTCCCAACATCACGCGCCCCGTGATCACCACGTCGCCCGCCAGAGGAAAGGGCGTCGACAACGTGGCAGCACCGAACCGGCGACGTGCGTCGAGCAGCGTCATCGCGTCGCTCGCTGCGTTGCGCGCGGCCTCGTAGAGAGGCGTCCACTCGGCGGTGAGGTCGAGGGCCCGCGCGACGCCGCGCTGAAAGGTCTGGTCGCAGGTGCGCCCGAGGCCCTCGTCGACGCGACCGTCGCAGTTGTCGTCGCGGTAGTTGCACACCTCGGCGTCGACCGCGCACGCTGTGAACTGGCACGACGCGTTGCACGTGCGGTGGCCCACGCAGCTGCTGCCGGGAATCATGCACTCCTGCCTCTCCGGGCCCGGCGTGCAGCGGGGGAGGCTCGCCTGGCAGGCCGTGAGGACGCAGTTGACGCACGACCGTGTGCCCGCGCGCCCGCCGCAGGCCGCGTCGTAGCAGGGCTCGTCCGGTGAGCCCATGATGCACGACTCGTCGGTGCCCGTGGTGGGCACGTTGTCGGTGCGCCCGTCGCAGTCGTTGTCGATGCCGTCGCAGGCCTCGCGCTCGCCGGGGCGCGCGCTGCGTCCGCCCAGGGCGGGGTCGTCGTTGCAGTCGGCGCCTCGCACCACGGCCTCGGCAGACGCGCCGCAGCGGGGGTTGGCCGCGTCGGGGCACACCTCGACGCCCGGGGAGCTCTCGCACCGGGGGCGCTCGCCTGCAGCGTTCCAACGGTTGAAGTAGCGCCGGTCGAGGGCGGTGTCGCCGTCGCCGTCGCTGCTCGCGGGGGCCACCGTGCAGGGGTTGCAGTCTTCGTCGTGGCCCGTCTCGTCGGCCATCTCCACGTTGCGTGGGTAGCGACGGCAGTCGAGGTCATCACAATCGTCGCCGCCGCAACCGCCCGTGGCGCTTCGCGCGCCGTCGCTGTCCATGTCGCAGGGGTCAGGTCCGCGTGTGCATCCTGACGCCAGCGTCACGTCGGGCGGAGGCGTTGAGGGTACGTCGGCGGTGGTGTCGGCGGTCGTGTCGCCGACTGCGTCCGAGGGAACGGTATCGCGCGGCACATCGAGCGCGACGGCATCAGGCGCCGCGTCCACGGCGGCCTCGGGCGCCGCGTCGCGCATAGCGCTCGGCGTGCTGTCGTCGCAGTGCGCGTTGGCCAGCGCGAGGAAGAGAGTCGTGGCGGTGATCGAAGGCTTCACGCGATGGCCCTTTGGGGCGCGTTTGTGGATCGGCTCAACGAGGGCAGTAGGGCTCCGGCGGCGTGCTGTCGGCGCAGGGGCCGCCGCCCGTCGTGAAGGGGCTTCGGCGAACCCTCGCGGATGCGAGGCGCGAGACGGTGTCACCGCCGACGTCGCGCGACGCGACGGTGAGGTACATCGGAACGCCGTAGAGCGACGCCCCGGAGGGGTCGAGGCCCGTGTTGATGCGGGGGGTGAAGCCGGGCCACGCCATGCCGAAGCTCACGACGTTGTCGCGCAGCGTGAGCCGAAAGTCGTTGGGCTGCAGCGTGGTGCTCGCCGTGGGGGCGCCCACGCGGGGCGTGATGATGCTGTCGGAGATGGGCCCGGAGCCGATGGTGCTGAACACGGCGCCGTTCACGGTCTCGATGCGCATGCTGCTCATGTTGAGATCGAACAGAACGCGATAGCCGCGCGTGCCCGCCGGGAAGGTGATCTCGTTGCCGCGGCGCAGCGGCCGTTCGGTCGTGAGGTACACCTCGAAGAAGTCGAGGAGCCCCGTCCCGTCGGCGCCGCCGAGCAGCACGCGCCCGGTGAAGTCCATCGCACCGGCGCGCGCCACGGGCGTGCGGAGCGTCGCGGCGGCGAGCGCGAGCCTGGCGTCGAGCAGCTGCACCGTGTCGTCTGCGGTGCGTGGGGCTGCGTCGAAGAGGGGCGTCCACTCGGCGGTGAGGTCGAGGGCGCCCGCGACCCCGCGCTGAAAGGTCTGGTCGCAGGCGCGTCCGAGGCCCTCGTCGATGCGGCCGTCGCAGTTGTCGTCGCGGTAGTTGCACACCTCGGCGGGGTAGGCGCACGCGTCGGCGAAGGTGCACGCCGCGGTGCAGACGCGCACGCCCACGCAGGTGCTGCCCGCCATCATGCAGGGCTGCGTCTCGCCAGGCGTGCAGCGGGGGAGGCTCGCCTGGCAGGCCGTGCGGATGCAGTTGACACACGACCGTGTGCCCGCGCGCCCGCCGCAGGCCGCGTCGTAGCAGGGCTCGTCTGGTGAGCCCATGATGCACGACTCGTCGGTGCCCGTGGTGGGCACGTTGTCGGTGCGCCCGTCGCAGTCGTTGTCGATGCCGTCGCAGGCCTCGCGCTCG
>CAISKJ010001488.1 GCA_903885885.1 uncultured delta proteobacterium | reverse complement strand
CGCAGCCGCGCGCCATCACCGTCGCGCCCGCCCCGCCCTACGCCGCGATGGTCGGCGCCGACGCGCGCCACACGGGCCGCGACGCGCGCCGCGGGCCCGCGCAGACGCCGTCCATTCTGTGGCGCGTGCGCACCCATCGCCGCGTGTTCGGCTCGCCGGTGCTCGACGAGGCCGACCGCGCCGTCTTCGGCTCCCTCGACGGCCATGTGCTCGCGGTCGATCGCCGGGGCGTCGTGCGCTGGTCGTTCACCGCGCCCGATCGGGTGTTCTCGTCGCCCGCGGTGGTGGGCGCGCTCACGGTCTTCGGCCACGACGGAGACCGCGTGCTGGCCGTCGACGCGCGCGGCGCCGAGCGATGGAGCGCGGGCACGCCCGACGACGCCGACGGGTCGCCCGTGGTGGGCCCCGACGCGACGGTGTACTTCGCCTCGCACGAGGCCGTCGCGATCGACGGCGAGGGGCACACGCGCTGGCGCACGCCGCTGCGCGCGCACGCCTTCGGCGCCCCCGCGCTGTCGCCCGAGGGGACCCTCTACGTGCCCGAGCTCGCGGGCGCGGTGACCCTCCTGCGCGCGCGCGACGGCGAGCTCGTGCGGCGCGTCGAGGTGCCCGCGCCGGTGTACGCCGGGGTGCTCGTGCTCGACGACGGCGGCTTCGTCGTGGGCGCCCTCGACGGCCACGTGCGCGCCTACGGCCTCGACGGCGCCCTCCGGTGGGACGTCGCCACCCGCGGCGCCCGCGACACGCCCGGCGTGCGCGCCACGCCGGCGCTCACGCGCGACAACGTGGTGGTCGTCGGGGCAGAAGACGGCGGCATCTACGGCCTCCGCGCGGCCGACGGGGTCGAGGTGTTCCGCGTGGCCACTGCGAACCCCGTGCGCTCCGCGGCGCGCATCGACGCCGACGGGCGCATCTACGTCGGCGGCGAAGACGACACCCTCCGATGCCTCGACGGCGCGGGCGCGGTGCTCTGGTCCGTGGTACTCGGGGCCGACATCGACGGCTCCCCCGCCATTCTCGCCGACGGCACCCTCGTCGTCGGCACCGACGACGGCGCCCTCTACGCCCTCGGTGCGCCATTGACCCCGTAGCGCTTGTCGTCAAGATTCTCGGCCCCTTCCATTATGAAAACTACGATCCCCGACGACGCGGCCCTCCTGGCGGCGCTTCGCGACAGCGCCTCGCACCCGATGCACGTGAGCGACATCGGCCGCAGCCTCGGGCTCCCCATCTCGGCGCGCCACGCGCTCTCCGAGGCCCTCGACGCCCTCGTGTCGCGCGGCCTCCTCGCGGCGATGCCCGGCTCGCGCTACCGCCTCCCGCGCGCCCGCGGAACGCGCGTGGAGGGTCACTTCTCGCAGCACCCGCGGGGCTTCGGCTTCGTGGTGCCCAACGACGGCGGCGACGACGTCTTCATCCCCGCCACGTCGGTGCTCGGCGCCATGCACGGCGACCTCGTGGCGGCCACCGCGCAGCAGGGCGACCGCGGCCGCGAGGGCGTCGTGGTCGAGGTCATCACGCGACGCCCGCCCCTCGTGCCCGGCACGCTGCGGGTGCGCCTCCGGGGCGCCTGGGTCGAGCCCGACGACGCGCGCATCCGCGGCCCCGTGATGGTCGACGACGCGGGCGACGCGGCCGACGGCGCCGCGGTCGTGTGCGAGATCACGCGATGGCCCGCCCACGCCGGCGAGGCCCCCGTCGGGCGGGTGAAAGAGACCCTCGGCGCCCCCGGCGCGCTCGACGTCGAGGTGCGCAAGGTCATCCTCCGCGAGGGCGTCGACGAGGGCTTCTCCGAGGCCGTCACCCTCGAGGCGAAGGCCTTCCCCGCCGACCCGACGGAGGCCGATTTCGTCGGCCGCACCGACCTGCGCCCGCTGCGCCTCGTCACCATCGACCCCGACGACGCCCGCGACCACGACGACGCCATCTTCGTGCAGCGCCGCGAAGACGGCGGCTACGTGGCCACCGTGGCCATCGCCGATGTGTCATATTATGTCCGTCCCGGTACGGCGCTCGACGCCTCGGCGCTCGCGCGCGGCACGAGCATCTACCTGCCCGACCGGGCCATTCCGATGTTGCCGCGCGAGCTGTCGAGCAACCTCGCGTCGCTCGTGCCCGACCGCGATCGCCTCGTGCTCG
>CAISKJ010001487.1 GCA_903885885.1 uncultured delta proteobacterium | reverse complement strand
TACGTCGTGGCCATCGACGAGAAGGCGAGCGCGAAGGGCTCGGGCAAGGCGCCGGCGAACGCCGACGAGGTGCTCGAGGCGCTGCGCGCGGTCGTGAAGGACAGCACCGCGAAGGAGCTGCCGAGCGACGACCGCTCGCACGTGGTCGAGGTGACCGCCAAGGGCGGCGACGACCACCGCCGAGAGTTCTTCCAACTGGCCGTCGACAAGGGCTGGACGCTGCTGGAGCTCCGCCGCGAGGCGCTGCAGCTCGAGGAGGTGTTCCGCCAGCTTACGGTGGGCGCCGACGCGAAGGCCGCCGAAACGTCCAAGAGCACCGCGAAGGAGTGACGACGATGTCCGAGACCGCTGCCGTCAGTGCCCCGGCCACAGCCATTCCGCGTGGCAACGCCGGGACCATGTTCAACAACACCTGGACCATCGCGAAGCGCGAGTTCGCCTCGTACTTCTCGTCGGCGCTGGGCTACATCGTGATCGGGATGTTCCTGCTCCTCGTGGGCGTCCTGGTGTTCTTCGTCTTCAATTTCCTCGAGCGCAACGAGGCCACGCTGCAGTCGCTCTTCGAGGGCGTCGCGTGGCTCTCGTGGGCCATCTCGCCCGCCATCGCGATGCGCACCTTCGCGGAGGAGAGCCGCACGGGCACCCTCGAGATGCTCATCACCCAGCCCGTCCGTGACTGGGAGGTGATTCTCGGCAAGTACCTCGGCGCGACGGGCCTCTTCGCCGTGGCCCTCGGGCTCACGTTCGTCTACCCGCTGGCCATCTCGAAGATGGGCGACCTCGACTGGGGCCCCGTGCTCGGCGGCTACCTCGGGCTCTTCCTCGGCGGCGCCGCGTACGTCTCCTTCGGCGTGATGGTCTCTTCGTACACGAAGGACCAGATCACGGCCTTCTTCGTCGCCTTCGTCGTGGGCCTGCTCTTCTTCATCTTGAACTACATCACGCCCGCGCTCGGCTCCGCCGCGCCCATCGTCGTGTACTTCAGCCCGCGCTTTCACTTCGACAACATCGCCCGCGGGGTCATCGACCTCCGCAACGTCATCTACTTTCTCTCGGTGATCTCGGTGTGCCTCCTGGCGACGGCGCGTTCGCTCGACAGCCGGAGGTGGAGCTGAACATGGAACGCCGCAGTCAGGCCCGCGTCGAGTCGGGCGCCTTCGTCTTCATCGTAGCCGCCGCGCTCATCGTGCTGAACGTGCTCGCCGTGAAGGTCTTTCACGTGCGCGTCGACCTCACCAAGCGCCGCATCTACTCGCTCTCCGAGGGCACCAAGCGCACCCTCGGCCGCCTCAACGACAACCTCACCGTCACCGTCTACTGGACGCCCAACCAGCCCGCGCCCGCCCACAACGACGAGCGCCTTCTCCGTGAGCAGCTCGACGAGTACGTGGCCGCCTCGCGCGGTCACGTCGAGCTCAACTGGGTGACCACCGACAACGACGAGCGCAAGCGCGCCGCCGAGAGCGCCCAGTGCTCCAAGCGCGTGCTCCAGACCCTGCGCGAGGGTCAGGCGCAGGCCGTCGAGGTGTACCGCTGCATCACGTTCTCGTACCTCCGCAGCAACGAGCGCATCGACTTCGTGAACCCCAACATCGAGGGGCTCGAGTACGAGGTCACGTCGCTCATCAAGAAGATCCTCGACCCCGAGCGCACCATCGGCTTCCTCACGGGGCACAGCGAGGCGACGCCCGACACGGCGATGCCGTACCTCTCGCAGCTGATGACGCAGATGCACGTCGGGTACACCACCCGCAACGTCGACCTGCACGGCGGCGAAGATGAGATCCCCGCGGACATCAAGGGCCTCATCATCAACAACCCGACGAGCGCCATCTCGGAGCGCGAGCTGCGCCGCATCAACGCGTACCTCATGCGCGGCGGCTCGGTGGCCGTGTTCGCCTCGGGCGTCAACGTGACGGGCACCGACACGCGCCCCACGGCCGCGACGGCCGAGCACAACCTCGGGCAGCTCCTCTCGGGCTACGGCATCACGCTGCGCCCCAACCTCGTCATCGACGCGCGCGCCTCCGACGCCGTGGCCGAGATCGAGCAGGGCCGCGCGCGCATCCGCCTCTTCACCTTTCCCGCCATCACCGACGACGGCATCAACCAGTATCACTCGTCGGTGTTTCGCCTCCCGGGCATCGTGACGCCCTTCGTGTCGTCGCTCGACGTCGACCGCTCGCGCTACTGCGACGCGCGCGACGAAGAAGAGGCGAAGACCAAGTGCACCACGCGCCCGGCGCTCATCACCATCGGCCGCACGAGCGAGGTGTCGCTCCTGCAGCAGGGCAGCTTCGAGATCGACGCGATCGACCTCATCATGCGCCGCCAGACGGTGTTCGGCCGCGGCGGCCCGCACGGCCCGTACACCGTGGCCGTGGCCGCTGTGGGCGCGCTCCCCAGCGCGTTTCAGGGTGACGGCGCCAACGCGCCGGGCGCCGACGGCGGCGTCGGCGGCTCGCCCATCACGGCCCCCTCGGCCGCGACGCGCGAGCGCCCCGCGCGCCTCCTCGTGGTGGGCTCGGGCAAGATGTTCAGCATCGACCAGCTCCGCGAGATTGCCTTTCAGGGCATGCCCACCAACGTGCAGATGCTCTTCAACGTGTTCGACTGGCTGAGCCAGGACTCGGACCTCCTCGCGGTGCGCGCCAAGAGCGTGCAGCCCCCCGAGCTGTCGGTCACCAGCGACACGAAGAAGAACGTCTTCAAGTGGGGCTCCGTCGTCGGCCTGCCCGCCCTCGTCGGCATCCTCGGGTGGTTCCTCATGGGTCTTCGCGCGCGCCGCCGCGCCGAGATCAAGCTCTGATCGTCGACACTTCTCACCCCCCTCTCACAGAACAATCGCCATGAACTCCAAGGGAATCGGCATCGCTCTGGGCGTGCTCGCGGTGCTCGTGATCGCCACGATCCTCGCGTACCGGCAGCCTGCCAGCACCACGGCCGCCGCGCTCACCAACCCGTGGCCGCGGCTCGACAAGGCCCGCGTCGACCACGTGACCCTGCGCCGCCCGTCGGCCCCCGCGAACCAGCAGACGCTCGAGTTCGAGAAGCAGAACGGCGCCTGGCGCATGACCTCGCCGGGCGTCGGCCCCACCGAGGCGCGCGCGCTCGAAGACCTCGTCGACCGCTTCGCGGAGATGAACGTGGTCTCCGTCGCCGGCCGCAGCGCGAGCTCCTACGAGACCTTCGAAGTCGACGACGCCCACGCCACGCGCGTGACGCTCAAGGCCGGCTCCGCGGTGCTCGTCGACCTCTTCGTCGGCACCAACATCGACTCGGGCACGGCCGTTCGCGCGCCGGGCAAGGTCGAGATCTTCCGCGTCGATCAGGCCATCAACGGCATGGTGACGCGCGCCCCCCGCGACTGGCGCGACCGCAACGTCACGCACGTGGCCCGCGACGACGTGCGCTCCGTCGAGTGGGTGAACCACGGGGTCACCTACAAGTTCACGCGCAGCGGCGACACCTGGACGCCCGCCGCGGGCACCGTGGTCGACCGCCTCGACACCGCCAAGGTGAGCTCGCTCGTCGACGCGGTGACCAACCTCCACGCGTCGGACTTCGCCGAGCCCGCGGCCTCCACGGGCATCGGCGACGCCTCGCCGCGCGTGACGCTCGAGACCTCGAGCGACGCGGGCGCGCAGCGCATCGTGGTACGCCTCGGCAACAACAGCGGCGATCAAGAGGCCCTCGCGCAGCGCGAAGGCTCCGACGTGGTGTTCGTGATCTCGCGCTCGCAGGCCGACGCGATCAGCCCGACGCTCTCGGCCCTGCAGGCCCCCCTCCCGGTCGACGGCGGCGCCGACGCGTCGACGGCCGACGCGAGCGCCCCCGCGGCGCCTCCGTCGGGCGGCTTCCAGATGCCCATGATGGGCGGCCCCGGCGGCCCCGGCGGCGGCTCGCCGCAGATTCCGCCGGAGCTCATGGAGCAGATCCGTCGCCAGATGCAGCAGCAGGGCGGCGCCCCGCACTGAGCTGACCCCGCTCCCGCCTCCGCCTCTCTCCTCCGCACACTCCCCGCACATCACCGACGCATCGCTCGCGTGCCTTCAGGGCACGCGGCGATCGCATCGCGTTGGAGGCGTCACGCGTCGCGGCGCACGACGAGGCGACAGCGCGCCTCTCGACCCGCGAGCCGCGCGACGAAGAAGTTGTTGTGTGAGCGTCTCAGGCGGTGACGCGGTTGTGCGTCGGGGCGACGATCGGGAGCGCGCCCGTCGTGAGGCGCCCGGTGCCGAGCAGCGCGAGCAGGCGGTCGATGTCGAGGGGCTTGCAGAGAAAGTGCATCCCGTGAATGTCGAGGCGGTCGATCTGCGCGCGGCACATCGGGAACGCGCTCGCGAGCACGATGGGGAGCTCGGGGTAACGCGCGGCGATGCGACGCGCGAGCGAGACGCCGTCGACGCCGGGCATCATGAGGTCGGTCACCACGAAGTCGTGCGGGGTGGCCGCGAGGACCTCCAGCGCGTCATCGCCGCGGGGGAGGGCGGTCACTTCGAAGCCGGCGCGCTCGAGCACGCGAGACAGGGTGAAGCGCTCGTTGTCGTCGTCTTCGACCAGAAGCACTCGGGGCATTGGCGGCCTCCATAAGGCAGATGGCGCGCGGGAGTCTGCCACGCATTATTCCCCGCGTCGTTGATAACACCTGAAAAACAGTGGCTGTGCGGGCTAAGGCGGGGCGCTGCGGAACTCCTGCCACAGGCCGCCCACGCGGCGCTGATGGGGCCAGTAGGTGGCCTTGTAGTTCAGGTGCGCGCACGCATCGACGTAGAGCCCGAGGTAGTACCACTCGAGGCCGAGGGAGGCGCAGAGCTCGAGCTCGCGCACCACGGAGAACACCCCGAGCGAGCGCCACGCCTCGTCGGGGTCGAAGTAGTGGTAGACGCTCGAGACGGCGGTGCGCCCGAAGTCGAGGATGCTCACCGCCACGAGGCGACCGGCGACGCGGTACTGCAGCTCCCACGTGTCGACGCAGGTCTCGATGAGAAAGAAGCGGTAGTCGCGCTCGGTGGCGAGGTCGGCGCGGAGCGAGAGGCCGCGCTCGCGCGAGTGGCGGTTGTAGAGCTCGAGGTGCTGCGCGGTCACCGTGGGGCGCACGCGCACGACCTCGATCTGCCCCTCGTTGCGGCGCATCACGCGGCGCTGCGAGCGCGTGGGCGCGAAGCGCGCGACGGGCACGCGGATGGCCTCACACGCGGTGCACGCGGGGCACGCGGGCTTGTAGAGCAGCGGCCCCGTGCGGCGGTCGCCCTCGGCGAGCTGGTGGTCGAACTGGTCGGGCGTGAGGCGCGTGAGGGGCATGCGCAGGGGCAGGCGCATCGACTGCCCCGGGAGGTACGGGCACGCTTCGGTCTCGTTGGCGACGACCAGGAACCGCACGGTGCCCTTAGATGTTCAGCCGAAGTCGCGCTCGGCGCGCTCCTGCTCTTCTTTGCAGCGGATGCAGAGGTTGGTCTCGGGGCGCGCCTCGAGTCGCTTGAAGGCGATCTCTTCGCCGCACTCGTCGCAGAGGCCGTACTCGTTCTTGGCGATCTTCTCGAGGGAGCGGTCGATCTTCTCGAGCAGAAACTTCTCGCGGCCGCGCAGACGAAACGTAAACGACTGGAGGTACTCGCTCGAGGCGAGGTCCATCTCGTCGGGGAGGTCGTCGGCGTCGAGGGCCATGCCCTCGGCGAGGGTGTTCTGCGCGTTCTCGATGATCTGCTGGCGCTTCTCTTCGAGCATGGACTTGAATCGGTTGAGATCAGCCTGCGAAAACGGCATTGCGGGTCGGAGCCCTTTCACCCACCTCGGGTCGATCCGAGGGGCGGGGGAGTGTTGCGATGCGGGCCTGCACTGTCAAGGCCGCCCTCACGCCCCGCGACGCTTCTTGCGCCCGCGGCGCGAACGCGCGAAAAGGCAGCGCCATGAGCCGCAGTGCACTCTTTCTCGAAGGCGTCGCGAGGCCCGGCGGGTACCGCGACGTGAGCCCGCAGCAGCTCGCGCAGTCGTCGGCGCGGGTGCGCATGGTCGACGTGCGCGAGCCCCATGAGTTCGACGGCGAGCTCGGTCACATCGAGGGCGCCGAGCTCGTGCCCATGGGCGCGTTCCCCGCCGCCGCGAGCGGGTGGGAGCGCGACGTCGACGTGGTGCTCATCTGCCGCTCGGGCAACCGCTCGGGCCGCGTGGCCGCCGCGCTCGCGCCGCTGGGTTTCAACGGGATGATGAACCTCGCGGGCGGCATGCTCGCGTGGAACGCCGCGGCGCTTCCCGTCAAGCGCTGAGGGTCAGCTCGGCAATTGCCGTTCGCGCGGATGGGCGTTAGCTTCGCGCCGTGCCGCAAATCCCCTTTGCCTTGCGCGATGATCCGGTGGGTGCGTACCCCGAGGAGTGGGTCGCAGCCTTCGCCGAGATTCACGAGCGACCGTTTCGCGCGAAGCAGGTGTTCCGTTGGATTCACACGCGCTCGGTGGCCGACCCCGCGCGGATGACCGACGCGGCGAAGACGCTGCGCGACAAGCTCGCGTCGTGGAGCCTCGCGATGCCCGCGGAGATCCGCGAGGTGCGCCGCGCCGCCGACGACACGCGCAAGGTGCTCATAGGGTTTCCGAAGAGCCCCGCGGCGGGCACCGTGGAGACGGTGCTCATCCCCCCGCTGCCCGATGAAGACGACGACGAGGCCGAGCTCGAGGCCGACGACGAGGCGCCTGCGGTCACGGGCCTTCGCGTGGCCGCGCGGCGGGTCACGCAGTGCATCTCGTCGCAGGTCGGGTGCGCCATGGGCTGCGTGTTCTGCGCGTCGGGCGTGGCGGGCCTCAAGCGCCACCTCTCGGCCGGCGAGATCGTCGCGCAGGTGCTCCTCGGGCGCACGCTCCTCGACGAGGGCGAGGCCATTCGCAACGTGGTGCTCATGGGCATGGGCGAGCCGCTGCACAACTACGACAACGTGGCGCGCGCGCTGCGGCTGCTCACGCACGCCGACGGGATGAACCTCTCCTCGCGCAGGGTCACCGTGAGCACCTCGGGGCTCGTGCCCGAGATCGATCGGCTCGGCGAGGAGTTCAAGGGCGAGATCGCGCTGGCCGTCTCGCTGCACGCCCCCGACGACGAGCTGCGCTCGCGCATCATGCCGGTGAACAAGAAGTATCCGCTCGGCGAGCTCATGGCGGCGCTGCGTCGGTATCCCCTCGCGCGGCGCCGGCGCATCACCATCGAGTACACGCTCATTCGCAACGTGAACGATCGCCCCGAGCACGCGCGCGCCCTCCTGCGGCTGCTTCGCAACCTGCCCATGAAGGTCAACCTCATTCCGATGAACCCCATCGAGGCCGCGCCGTGGCAGGCGCCCACGCGCGACGACGTGTTGGCCTTTCAAGACGTGCTTCGCAAGGGCACCGACCAGGCGGTGTTCATCCGTCGCACGCGCGGCGACGAGATCGACGCCGCGTGCGGGCAGCTCGCCCTGCACGGCGCCAAGGCCGTGAAGCGCAAGCTTCCGATGATCGGGGAGCGCCATGGCGGAGCGTGACGAGACCCCGCGGCGCCCCACGCAGCGCCGCCCGGTGCGCGACGACGACCGCGAGGGCGACCCCGGGCCCAACGACCGACGGCTCCAGGTCGGCATGACCATCGCGATGCTCGTGACGCTCGGCATGCTGGCCGTGCATCACCTCTCGTCGGCCGCGCAGACGAGGCCGTACTACGAGTTCAAGCAGCGCGTGCGCGAGGGCCGCGTCGAGGAGGTGGTGCTCGGCGAGGAGCGCATCCGCTGGCGGCTGCGTCCCGAGGTCGCTGTGCAGGGAGCGCCGGGCGCGGCCACGGCGCCGACGCCGCGGCGGGTGACGCCCGCCGAGGGGCGAGCGCGCGCGTTCGAAACGCTGCGCGTCGAGGACCCGCAGCTCGTGCCGCTGCTCGAGGCCCAGCACGTGCGCTACGCGGGCATGCCCGAGAACGGCCCCCTCGTTACGCTCATGACGTACGGGCTCTTGTTCATGGGCGCGATGCTCCTGTGGCGCGCGCTCTCGCGGCGCATTCAGGGCCAGGCCGGCGGCGTGCTCGCGTTCGGAAAGAGCAAGGGCAAGGTCTTCGAAGAGAGCGAGATCACCGTGCGCTTCGACGACGTGGCCGGCGTCGAGGAGGCGAAGGACGAGCTCCGCGAGGTCGTCGAGTTTCTCAAGAACCCCGACAAGTTCACCCGCATCGGCGCGAAGATTCCGAAGGGCGTGCTGCTCGTGGGCCCGCCGGGCACGGGCAAGACGCTGCTCGCGCGCGCCGTCGCGGGCGAGGCCAGCGTGCCCTTCTACAGCATCTCGGGGAGCGAGTTCGTCGAGATGTTCGTGGGCGTCGGCGCGGCGCGCGTGCGCGACCTCTTCGAGAACGCGCAGGCCCACGCGCCCTGCATCGTGTTCATCGACGAGCTCGACGCGCTCGGGCGCTCGCGCGGTGCCAACGTGCTCGGCACCAACGAGGAGCGCGAGCAGACGCTCAACCAGCTCCTCGTCGAGATGGACGGCTTCGCGGCCAACAAGGGCGTGATCATTCTCGCGGCCACGAACCGCCCCGAGATCCTCGACCCGGCCCTCTTGCGCCCGGGGCGCTTCGACCGGCAGGTGCTCGTCGATCGGCCCGACCGCAAGGGCCGCGAGGCCATTCTGAAGGTGCACTCCAAAGAGGTGAAGCTCGCGCCCGATGTCGACCTCATCGAGGTGGCCGCGCGCACGCCGGGCTTCGCGGGCGCCGACCTCGCGAACCTCATCAACGAGTCGGCGCTGCTCGCCGCGCGCAGGGGCCTCACCGAGGTGCACATGAGCGAGATCGAAGAGGCCGTGGAGCGCGTCTCCGCGGGCCTCGAGCGCAAGTCGCGCATCATCTCGCCCGAGGAGCGCAAGCGCGTGGCCTTTCACGAGGTGGGGCACGCCATCGTGGGCGAGGTGATGCCCGGCGGCTCCAAGGTGGTGAAGATCTCGATCGTGCCCCGGGGCATCGCCGCGCTGGGCTACACGATGAAGCTCCCCACCGAGGAGCGGTACCTCATGACGGAGTCGGAGCTCCACGCGCAGCTCGCGGGCCTCCTCGGCGGCCGCGTGGCCGAGCAGGTGGTGTTCGGCGAGATCTCGACGGGCGCGGGCAACGACCTGCAGCGCGCCACCGACCTCGCGCGCGCCATGGTGGTCGACTACGGCATGAGCAGCGCCATCGGGCCCGTGACCCTCGGCCACGAGCGATCGACCTTTCTCAACGGCCCCGGCGAGCCGCGCGCGATGCGCGAGCACGGCGAGCAGCTCGCCGACCTCGTCGACCACGAGGTGAAGCGCATCGTCGAGGGCGCCGAGCGCACCGCGCGCGAGGTGCT
>CAISKJ010001486.1 GCA_903885885.1 uncultured delta proteobacterium | reverse complement strand
GCCGTAGATGATGCTCATCGTGACGGGCGCGATTTTGAGCCAGCTCATGGAGGCGAAGAAGTTGTAGGGGCCCGCGATGAGGTTGTAGGTCGCCGCGGTGAGCGTGTAGGTCGCCGAGGTGAGGCTGAAGCCCGGCGGGCTCGTGATGGTGGTGGCGCCCTGCACCGTGAGGTTGAGCAGCCCGCACGTCTGCGTGCTCGCGTTGGTGACCGTGAACGACTGCGACGCGCACGTCTCGCGGAGGAGCGTCTTCGCCGCGGTGGTCTGGTCGGTGATGGTCTCGGTGAGCGCCTCGGTGACGACGGTGCGCTGCAGCGGCGTCGTCTCGTTGGTGGTGCCCGGGGTGATGGTCTTGTGGGCGCCGTAGGTCTCCTTCGCGAGGAGGGCCACGGTGGTGGTCTGCTTCGCGTGGTAGGTCTCCTCGACGTGGGCGGTGACCGCGGTGGTCTGCGTGTTCTGATAGGTCTCGGTGACGGTGCGCTCGACGCGCTCGGTCTTCTTGCCGCCGACGGTCACGTCGAGGTGGCTGCCCGTGTGCACGAGGCCGTTCCCGTCGGTGCGCGACGCGTAGTTGTGGTTGTGCTCGAAGGCGCGGTGCTCGTCCTTCGCGTGGGCTTTGCCGAGGTGCAGCGCCGAGCGCTCGGGTGGCGCGTACAGGTCGATGAAGCGCCGCGACGCGTCGTCTTCGAACTCGATGCGGTTGAGCCCGCCGGTCTGCATCACGTTCATCGTGGCGTTGGCCGCCGTGACGGGCGACGGCGTCTCGTGGTTGGGCACGGCGCCGAGGATCACGGGCCGGTCGGGGTCGCCGCCCACGAAGGAGACGAGCACCTCGGTGCCGCTGCGCAGCGGGAAGTGAAAGCCCTCGGGGTTGCCGCCGTAGGGCTGCGCCATGCGCACGCGCGTCGAGGCCTGGCCGGCGCTGTGGGGGGCCTCGTCGGACATGATCGCGACGAGGTAGCGGCCCTGGTCGTCGAGCTGCGCGTAGTCGCTCTCGGCGGGGCCGTCGATGCGCGCGCCCACGTCGCCGCGCACGGAGGGCACCGGCGTGCGGAGCTCGGGGCGGAAGGGCGTGTCGGCGAGGATGGCCGCGAAGGAGGCCCGATACTGCGGCGTGACGGCGAGCCCGAGGAGGCGCCGCAGGGCCGGGTCGTCGGCGGTGTTGGTGCCGCCCTGCGTGAGCTGCGTGACGAGGTACGTCGCCGCGAAGGCGGGGCGCGGGTGGTCGGCGAGGTCGAAGGTGTACCCGGGGCGCAGGTCGAAGAGGCGCCCCGCGCCGTGGAACGTGGTGGCGCGGGCCTTCTGGATGCCCGCGCGGGCGCGGGCGAGGCGCGAGACGGGGTCGGCGCCGCGCTGGTTGTCCTCGCCGAAGAACACCTGCTCGCCGACGCCGGGCTGCGCGGCGGGGCTCGGCGCGGTGACGGGCGCCGTGGGGTTGGCGTACTCGTAGTCGGCGATGCGCGCGCTCGCGGGGCGGTACTCTTTGCGGCACGTGAAGGCGTGCACGCCCTCGACGGACGACACGTCGCCGTGGCCCGTTTCGAAGAAGCCGATGGGGTCGGGCGCGAGGGCGGTGTGCGTGTCCTTGTCGTCGGTGACGATGAGCTTCTCGCGCGCGTCGCCGTGTTCGAAGAAGTAGTAGAGGCCCGTGCGCTCCATCCAGCGTGCGGCGAAGGCCCAGTCGCTCTCGCGGTGCTGGGCCACGTGCTCGAGGGGGCTGTCGTAGCGGCCGCGGAGGCGCAGTTCGAAGTCCGCCGTCGGGAGGCCGCCGTCGCGCAGGGTGTCGGTGAGAATCTGCCGGAGGCTCCGGCCCACGTGCACGCGGCTGTGCTCCGAGAGGGTGAGGCGCCACGCGGCGGGCGCGACGGTGAGCGCGTACACCGTGTGGCCCGCGAGCTGGTGGGCGACGCGCGCGGCGCTCACAACGCCG
>CAISKJ010001485.1 GCA_903885885.1 uncultured delta proteobacterium | reverse complement strand
GGGCGCCCGCGAGCACCGCCGTGGCGCTCATGCCGAGGGCGACGGCGACGCACGCGCCCACCACGCCGCCGTGAAAGTGCAGCGCGAGCGTGGTGGCCGCGAGCAGCACGAGGGGCTGAAAGAGCCCGCGCGTCCAGAAGTCGTACTGCATCACCAGGCGCGCGTTGGTGGCGAGCAGAAACATGGTCGCCGCGTGGTAGGCGATGGGCACCGCGATGAGCGCGCGCAGCGGGCCCACGACGCCGGGCTTGTGCGACCACGCGCCCACCCACGGGGCCCCGACGGCGATCACCGCGGCGATGGCCGCGCCCGAGAGGAGCACCACGCGGAGGCCCTGCGCCACCGAGCGCTCCACGCGTCGGTCGTCGAGCGATGCGACGGCCACGGAGGTCTCGCGCGTCACGGCGATGTCCATGCCGAGCAGGGTCACCACCGAGAGCATCTCGACGAGCATGTTGGACCACGCGTACAGGCCGTACCCGCTGCGGCCGAGGCCGCGCGAGAGCAGCACGTGAAACGCGGGCATCGACACCTGCGCGAGCAGGGTGAGCATCGAGATGCCGACCCCGCGGGCCTCGCGGGCGGCCTGATCGCTCACGGCGCGCCCCGCGGTCGGCGCCGCAGCGTGGCGCGGAGC
The DNA here is from genome assembly GCA_903885885.1 of uncultured delta proteobacterium. Classification (GTDB taxonomy): domain Bacteria; phylum Myxococcota_A; class Polyangia; order Polyangiales; genus CAISKJ01. The sequence goes on along the minus strand of CAISKJ010001485.1, from coordinate 6,016 downwards.
TCGTAGCACCCGACGAGGCCGGTGAGGTTCTCTTCGTAGAACTCCTGACACCAGCGGTGCGAGTTGACCGCGCGCTGCCACACCGACCGCAGCGCCCCGCGCACGGGGAAGGGCGACAGAAACGCCAGCTCGACGCGCTCGAAGGCGAACCCGTAGTCGCGCCCGTAGCGCGGCACGGCCCGGTGAAAGAGCGCGCACTCGGCGAGGTAGGCGAAGGTGTAGAGCCCGAAGGTGCGCGTGTGCGTGGGGTCGGAGTAGAAGTACGGGTTCGAGAAGTGCGGCACGATCGCCTCGACGACGCCGCCGTCGCGCACCACCCGCCCGAACTCGGTGAAGAGGCCCTCGAGGTCGCGCACGTGCTCGAGAAAGTGCGCGCTGTACACCTCGGCCACCGACGCGTCGGGCAGCGCGCGGAGCACTTCGAACACGTCGCCCACGACGTCGACAGCGGGCGTGTCGAGCATGTCGACGCCGATCGCGTCGGGGCGCACCTTGCGCGGCCCGCAGCCGAGCTCGAGGCGCGCCGGCGCCGCGGCGGAGACCCCCGCGAGGCGACCGTTCTTGTCGACGAAGGCGCTCATGCGCGGCGGGCGTACTCCGCCATGAGCCTCGGCAGCGCGACCTCGATCGGCGGCATCGCGATGCCCAGCGCCGCGAGGCGGTCGCTCGCGAGGATGCAGTTCGAACGGGCCGCCGAGGCGAGGCCCCGCGCCGTGAGCTGGTCGGCCGCGATGAACTCCGCCGCGTGCGCCGCGTCGACGTGCGCGCGATACGCCGCGAGCAGGTCGCGGTGCCGCATCACGCCGGGGTTGGTCACGTGGAAGACGCCCTGCGCGCGGCGCTGCACGAGCTCGCCTGCGACGGCGACGAAGTCGTCGACGACGGTGACCGAGTTCTCGACGTCGATCACGAAGGGGTAGCGCGACAGCTTGGTGATGAGGTTGCGCGGGTTGGGCGCGCCGTCGAGGGGCATGCGGAGCCGCGCGACGCCGACGTGGGCGAGGGGCGCGAGGGCGAGGTCGGCCGCGTACTTGGTGCGACTGTAGTACGAGATCGGGTTGGCGAAATCGTCTTCGCGCCAGCCGCCCGGCGAGGGCGACGGGCCATAGAACACGCAGCCCGAGCCCACGTGGAGCATGTAGGCGCCGCGGGCCTCGCAGGCCTCGGCGAGCACGAGCGGGCCGATCACGTTGGAGCGGTACGTCTCGCGCTGGTGCGTCTCGCACCAGTCGACGTTGGGGCGCCCGGTCTTGCCCGCGGCGTTGACCACGGCCACGGCCTCGTGGGCCGCGAGGGCCTCGCGCACGAAGGCCGCGTCGCTGATGTCGCCGGGCACGAGCACCGCGTCGGGGAGCGCTGCGGCGAGCCTGTGGCCGAGGTATCCGGGGCCGAACACTACCGTCTTCATGGGAGCCTCGCGGGCTTCGCGTCGCTGTCGCCGAGGCCGATGCGCTCGCGGCGATACACGCGGTTGTGAATGTCGTCGCACCACGCGCGGTGATCGAGGTACCAGCGCACCGTGGCGCGCAGGCCGTCGGAGAAGGTGTGCGCGGGCCGCCAGCCGAGCTCGTCGCGGATCTTCGAGGCGTCGATGGCGTAGCGGCGGTCGTGGCCCGGGCGGTCGGCCACGTGCGTGATGAGCCGGCGGCGCGAGCCCTCGGGCGAGGGGGCAAACTCGTCGAGGAGGTCGCAGAGGGCGTGCACCATCTCGAGGTTGGTGCGCTCGGCGTTGCCGCCGACGTTGTAGGTCGCGCCCGGCGCGCCGTTGCGGAGCACCGTGAGAATGGCGTCGCAGTGGTCTTCGACGTAGAGCCAGTCGCGCACGTTGAGGCCGTCGCCGTACACGGGCAACGGCTTGCCCTCGAGCCCGTTGAGCAGCATCAGGGGAATGAGCTTCTCGGGAAACTGAAGCGGGCCGTAGTTGTTGGAGCAGTGCGTGGTGAGCGTGGCGAGGCCGAAGGTGTGGCGCCACGCGCGCACGAGGTGATCGGCCGCGGCCTTCGAGGCCGCGTAGGGGGAGTTGGGCGCGAAGGGCGTGGTCTCGCTGAAGGCGCCGGTGGGGCCGAGGGAGCCGAAGACCTCGTCGGTCGACACCTGGAGGTAGCGAAAATCGCCAGGGCGCTCGGCCGTGGAGACGTAGCGGCGCGCGGCGTCGAGGAGCACCTGCGTGCCCATCACGTTGGTGCGCACGAACTCGCCCGCGGCGTCGATGGAGCGGTCGACGTGCGACTCGGCGGCGAAGTTGATCACCGCGTCGACGCGGTGATCGCGGAGGAGCGTGGCCACGAGCTCGCCGTCGCAGATGTCGCCCTGCACGAAGCGGTGGCGCGGGTGTCGGGCGACGGGCTCGAGGTTGGCGAGGTTGCCCGCGTAGGTGAGCTTGTCGAGGGTGACGACGGCGAGAGACGCGTCGCGCAGCGCGCGCAGCACGAAGTTCGAACCGATGAAGCCGGCGCCGCCGGTGACGAGGAGAGTACGCACGAGGAGGGCTCCCGAAATGGCCGCGGACGCTAACACACCCCGCCCCTCGCGCAACGCCGCAGGCTTGCGGCGCACGCGCGCAGAGTGCTAGTGCCGCGCGTGATCGAACGACCTGAAGGATGGCTCCTCGCGTAGCCATCGGAGCGCTCTCCTCGATGTGCGGCATCTCGGGTTTTCTCGCGCGCGACCCTGACGACCTCGGCGAGCGCCACCTCGACGTGGTGCGCCGCATGAACGACGCGATCGCGCACCGCGGCCCCGACGCCGAGGGCCTGTGGTCGCACGGGCCCTGCGCGCTGGGGCATCGGCGCCTCTCCATCATCGACCTGTCGGCCGAGGGCCGTCAGCCCATCATGAACGAAGACGGCACCGTGGCCGCCGTGGTCAACGGCGAGGTCTACAACTTCGTGGCGCTGCGCGACGAGCTCATCGCGAAGGGTCACACCTTCCGCTCGCAGTCTGACAGCGAGGTGGTGGTGCACCTCTACGAGGAGCTCGGCGCGGCCTGCGTCGCGCGCCTCGACGGCATGTTCGCGCTGGCCGTGTACGACAGCCGCACGCGGACGCTCCTCCTCGCGCGCGACCGCACCGGCAAGAAGCCGCTCATGTACCGCGTCACGCGCCGCGGCGTGCTCTTCGCCTCGGAGCTCCACGCGCTCGCGCGGGCGCTCCCCGACGAGCGCCCGGCCGTCGACCTCGCCGCCGTCGACGAGTACCTCACGCTCCAGTATGTGCCCGCGCCGCACACGATCTGGCGCGACACGTACAAGCTCCCCGCGGCCCACTACGTGGTGCTCACGCCGGGCTCGGCGCCTGCCCCGGTGCGCTACTGGAGCCTCGCCCGCTCGCCCGTGCGCGACGCCTCGGTGCCCGCGCTCGCCGACGAGCTGCGCGAACTCCTGCGCGGCGCCGTAAAGCGTCGCCTCGTGGCCGACGTGCCCCTCGGCGCCTTCCTCTCGGGCGGGGTCGACTCGTCGTCGGTGGTGGCGCTCATGGCCTCGCTCACGGGGCGCCCCGTGAAGACCTTCTCCATCGGCTTCGCCCGCGCGGGCGACAGCGAGCTCGACTACGCCCGCGAGGTGTCGAAGCGCTACGGCACCGAGCACCACGAGCTCGAGGTGTCGCCCGACATGACCTCCCTCGTCGGTGACATTGTTCGTCACCACGGCGAGCCCTTCGCCGACTCGAGCTCCGTCGCCACGTGGTGCCTCGCCGAGATGACGCGCAAGCACGTCACGGTGTCGCTCTCGGGCGACGGCGCCGACGAGATCTTCGCGGGCTACAAGCGCTACAACCCTGCCCGCGTGGGCCACCTGCACGACGCGCTGCCGGCGCCGCTGCGTCCCCTCGTGCGCGGCGCGCTCTCGTCGATCGGCGGCCGCGTGCACGCGCCCTTCGGCCGCTTCGCGGCGGCGATGGGCGAGTCCGAGGCCTCGCGCTACGTGCGCCTCATCGGCCAGTTTTTGCCCGACGAGAAGCGCGCGCTCTACGCCCCCGCGCTGCGCGACGCCGCCACCGACCGCACCGTGCGGCGCTTCGCAGCGAAGCTCGCCGAGAGCGACGGGCGCTACCCGATGGCGCGCCTCCTCGACATCGATTTCAACACGTACCTCACCGACGACATCAACGCGAAGGTCGACGTCGCCGCGATGGCCCACGGGCTCGAGGTGCGCTGCCCCTTCCTCGACACGGCCGTGATCGAGTTCGCCGCGCGCCTCCCCATGCACGCGCTCATGCGCGCGCGCGGCAAGCACGTGCTCCGCGTCGCGATGGACGGGCTCGTCCCCGCGTCGGTGCTGTGGCGCCCCAAGCGCGGCTTCGCGCTGCCCCTCGAGCGGTGGATGCGCGAAGACCTGCGCCCCATGACCCGCGACCTCTTGCAGGGCCCGCGGGCGCGGGCGAGGGGGCTCTTCGACCCCGCCGCCGTCGACGCGATGCTCGCGCGCGCCGAGCGCGAGCGCACCGACGCCGACCGGCTGTGGACGATGCTCATCCTCGAGGCGTGGTTCCGCGAGTTTGTCGACTGAGCGCCCGCGCGTGGCGTCGCGTCTCGCGCGGGGCGCCGCGCGTCACGGCGTGGCCGTGCGACCGCGCGCGAAGAAGGTGATCAAGGCCAGCGCGAGCGCCACAAAGAAGAGGACCTTCGCGACGCCCGCGGCGCCCGCGGCGAGGCCGCCGAAGCCGAAGACGGCGGCGACCAGCGCGATGACGAAGAACACTGCGGCATAGTGCAGCATGAGAGTCGTGCTCCTACGGTGTCGGGCGCCGCGCGGGCTTGCGCGGCACACCCTCGGAGCCTCGAGCAGGAAGCGCGCCGCGGGGCCCCACACGACCGGGCACGCGCGTTGCGCTCGATCGCGCGAGCATGTTCCCACCGCAGCCCGACCCGCGCGCCTCATCGCCCTCCGACACGTCGAGCCGCACGCCGCTCGGGCTCATCGCCTTCGCAGGCCTCATCGTCATCGTCTATGTGGCGTGGAACGTGGCCGTCGGGCTCCTCCTCGGCGTCGTGCTCGCCTTCGTGGCCGACCCGCTGTTTCGCCGCGTCGAGCGGCTCCTGCGCGGCCGCACGCGCCTCGCCGCGATGCTCACCACCACCACCGTGCTCCTCGCCCTCGCGGCGGGCACCGCGGCGGCCGTGTGGGTCATCGCGAGCGAGACGCTCGGCCTCGCCGTCGAGGTGCAGCACCGCGCCGCCACGGCGCCCCTCGACGCCCTCGTAGGGCACGGCGGCGTGCGCCTCCTCGACGCCCTCCACGTGCCGCGCGCGTGGGTGCTCAACCAGGCGCGCGCCGGCGCGTCGCGCGTCGAGGCCCTCGCGGCCCCCGTCGTGTCGGGCGTCGTCGCCTCGACGGGCGCGGGCCTCATCGCCTTCGTGATCACCCTCGCCACGATGTACTACGCCCTCTTTCAATGGGGCGCGGCCTCGCGCCACATCGAGGCGCTGGTGCCCATGCGGCGCCGCTACACGCGCGTGCTCCTCGACGAGTTTCGCGTCGTGGGCCGCAGCGCGCTCGTGGGCACGCTCGGCACCGCCATCGTGCAGGGGCTCTTCGGCGTCGTCGGGTACAGCGTCGCGGGCGTTCCGCGTCCCGCGCTCCTGGGCGTCGCGACCGGGCTCCTGGGCTTTCTGCCCGTGGGGGGCACGATGCTCGTGTGGGCGCCCGCCACGCTGTACCTCCTCGCCGTGAACCGCAACGCCGCCGCGGCGACGCACCTCGCGTGGAGCGTCCTCGTCGTGGTGATGGTGTCAGACTATGTCATTCGTCCCCGGCTCGTGGGGAGCGCGAGCCCCGTGCACCCGCTCTTCGTGCTGGTGGCGCTCCTCGGCGGCGTCGAGACCTTTGGCCTCTGGGGCGTGCTCATCGGCCCCGTGCTCATGGCGGTGTGCGTGGCTGCGCTGCGGCTCTACGAGCAAGAGTTCGCGCCGATGCGCGGCGGTCGCGCGTGCCTCGAAGCGACTACGTAGCGGGAGTGGTGAGGGCGCTGCGGGCGGGAGCGAGCGCGAGGCTCAGGGCGTGCGCGGGTGCGGGCC
>CAISKJ010001484.1 GCA_903885885.1 uncultured delta proteobacterium | reverse complement strand
TGTTGGCGAGCCTGAATGCGCTCCTTAGCACCGTTCGTGCCGTCGAGTAGTATTGGCGAACAAGTGGCGCGAATTGAGCAATTGCACCCACTGTGAAGCTCGGTTGACGGTGCGCGTGTGAACCGAGCCTTCTCCGCGTGTTATGGAGGAGGTGCGTCAGCCGTGGTCCCGTCGACAGCGCGAACGCGACTCTGATATCGTTCAACGGGTTTTTTCGAGCGGATGCGGGAATTCGATGGATGTTGTTTGTGATCGTTGCCGGGCCGAGTACGAATTCGACGATGCGCTTGTGTCGGAGCGCGGAACGACGGTCAAGTGCACCAACTGCGGCCACCAGTTCAAGATCTACCGCCCGGCTTCACACGTGGAAGGGGCCCGCTCGTGGAGCCTTCGTCGACCTGATGGGACGGTGATCCCGTTCGACTCGCTGGCCGTACTTCAGAAGTGGATTCTGGAGGGGCGCGTCAGCAAAATGGACGAGATTTGCCGCGGTTCGGAGCCGTGGAAGCCCCTCGGTGCAATCGCCGAACTCGAGAGCTTCTTCTCTACCGCGGAGATTCGCGCCTCTCAAATGCCTGCGGTTCCTCGGCCCTCAACGCGGGCTGCTCCTGCCGCATCAGGCGCTCGTTCCCCGCCGAAGGTGCCTACGCCCGCATCTGCAAGCGGCTCTGCGCGCGTGCCGCTCCCGCCGTTCACCGGCAACACATTGCGGCCGGGGGCAATGCCGCAGTCCAACACCGCCCATGGATACGCGGCTCCGCCTCCTCCGCCCAATCCGTCAGGTTCGCCGTCGACTCGCGCTGAAGCAAGTGACGGTGCGCGTACCGCCCCCGTCAACACCCCGTCCCTTGCGTCGCGAACGCAGTCCGAGCCCGATGAGGTTTTTCCTCCGCCCACTCCGCGTGGGGCGCTGAGCACTGCCGACGGCTACGCCCTTGGCGCAGCGGCAACGCCCGAAGTCGCGATCGGTGCGCCTTCGCCGCGCGCGCGCGTAGAGCCAAATCCAGCACCGCAAGGGGCTCCCTCGGAAGCGCCGCCCGACGATGACGCCGACCCTAGGTTGGAACCAGGCAGGTCCCGGTCCCGCGGTGGAATGGTGGCCTTTTCGATCGGCCTCGCTTGCGTCGCGGGCCTCGCATTTGGTTCGTGGAGGCTCGGCTATCTTTCATCGGGGGGCGGCGTTCGAGGCGTACCTGTCTCGATGTCGCGTTCGACTGATCGTCTCGACAATGCACGTCGTATGGCGAGCCGCTACACCCGTCAGTCGCTCGAAGACGCTCGCGAGGAACTGACGCGCGCGCTTGCTCTCACACCGACTGATGTCGCGACTCTCTCGATGCGTGCCTTCGTGATGGCGCAGTGGGGGGAGTTGCTTCGTCAGCGCGCCGACGACCTCGAAGCGCGCGCGCGCTCCCCGGGCGCCGACGTTGCTACGATGCGTGCGGAGGCTGCCGTGCTGCGACGTGATGCGCTCGATCGCATCGAGCGAGGGCGCGCGGACGTGGAAGCTGCAGAGGCCGGCATCGGAACATTGACAGGCGTCGCCCGGGCTTCAACCGAGGCTCAACTCGCTGACGTCGCGCGCATCGCAGGCGATGTCGCCGGGGCGCAGCGACACCTCGAGGCGGCCCGTGCAGCGGGGGACGGAGCCCCCGACGTCGCGATCTCGCGCGCACTTGTCGAACGCGATACTGGGCTCGTGATGCAGGCGCTCGAGGGACTTCGCGGGGTGGTGTCGCACGACGGACGACAGGTTCGTGCGCGCATCGCACTCGCGAGGATGCTCGCAGCGCAGGGGGATTCGACGGGGGCAAGGCGCGAACTCGATGCCGTGCTTCTCGGCGATCCCGATCATGAGGATGCCAAGGTGCTCGCACAGCTGTTGAACCACAGCGGCATCGCCAGCGTTGCGGGCGCGACGCAAGACGCCGGGGTGCTGCCTGACGATGTTGTGGCGGCTGCCGTGGTCGATTCACACGACCACCCGAGCACCGTCGGCAACGCCGGATCCGCGGGTTCAGCGCGGAGTTACGAGCAACTCGTCGAGGATGGCGATCGGTACCAGGACGAAGGTCGCGCCTCGCAGGCACGGGAGCGATACCGCGCCGCGCTCGCCCTCAGGCCCTCTGGCAGTGAAGCGCTCGCGGGGCTTGGTCTGGTCGACATCGAAGATGGCGAGATCTCTTCGGCCGTCTCGAATTTTCGTCGATCGCTCGCGTCAAACCCTCAATACGGCGAGGCCCTTGTCGGGCTCGGGCGCGCCTACACCTCGCAGGGGAGCTACCAGCAAGCTGCCGATGCGTACGGGCGCTACCTGCAGAACAACCCCGGCGGACAATACGCCACGATGGCGCGTCGGCAGCTCGAGTCGTTGCAGGAGCGGCTGCATCCCGCGCAGAGCGAAGCGGTGAGCCCTGACGTCGGGGCCCCGAGGAACTGATCGATGGCCAACGCTGCACCCGTGGACTCCACCGCGGGGGAGGATCCGTTCGACCTCTCGCGCCCTTCGCCGCTACCCGCGCACGTGGCGGCTGATCGTGACGACGACGATGTCGTTTGTGCCGAGCAGCGCGTCGCCCTCGCAGATCGCGGAGGCAGCCTCGAGGATCGCGTGCGTGCTCGGCTCGCGCTGGCCGATGCGTGGCTCGCGCGCCTCGCTGTCGGGCCCGCACTCGACGTGCTTCGAGCGGCCGAGAAGCTCGAACCCACACACGCGGAGACCCTCGAGCGCCTGGCGCGCACCTACCCGCGCGCCTCGTTGTTGCGGGAGGCGGCTTTGGCCCGCCGCGCGATCGCGCAACAACGCTCGACGCCTGCGCACCTCCACGCCGCCGCGTGCGCGTGGCTCCGCACCGACGATCATGCCGAGGCCGTGCAGGCCCTCGACGATCTCACGCGCCTCGCGCCCGACGACCCTCGTACGGCCGCGCTGCTCGTCACCTTCGCGCGCTTGCGAACGGGCGCGTCAGGGGGAGCTCGCCTCGTCGGGACGCTGCTCGAGTGCGCCGCGCACGCGCGCAAGCGCGACGACCGAGACCGCTGGAGGGAGCACGCCCTCAATGCGTGGATCGAGTCCAAGGGGGCCGAGGGTGGCGAGTCGCTCGCGGAGGCTCTCGCTGCGACGGGGCGGCCTCGCGCGGCGGTGTACGTTGCGGCCGAGGCGGCTGCGCGCGCCCTCCTCGGTGCGCCGTCGGATCTCCCATCGGCGTCGCGGCTTCTCGTGCGCTGCGCGCGCCTCGCCGAGAGCGCGGGTCTCCCCGGTGAGGCGGCGTCGGCGTGGATCGTTCACGCGCTGATGCCCGAAGCGTTCGCACGCGACGCGCGTGAGTCTCTTCGCGATGTACTCGCCGAGCAGGGGCGCACGATCGAGCTCGCCGCGCGCCTCCGCGCAGACGCCCGCAGCGCTGCGCCGCCCTCGCGCTCGGCCGCGTGGAAGGGTGTCGCCGCGATCGAGATCGCCTCGCAGCCGGCCCTCGCCGCGCAGGCCCTCGGCGAGGCGCTGCGGCATCAGCCCGATGATGTGGAGGCGCTCGAACTCCTCGCTTCGCTGGCTCAGGATCCAGCGGTTTCGACGTCGGTGCGAGACACGCTCTGGGGCCTCGTGCGCGAGACCTCGTTCGAGCAGGCAACGCGCACCCGCCTGCTGCTCTGGCTCGCGGAACTCGAGGAGCTCGGGGGCGACGTCGCATCCGCCGAGGCGTGCCTCGCGGCGATCGATGATCCCGCACCGGAGGCCTTCGCTGGGATTGCGCGCATGCACGTCAGCGCCGACGAGCACGTGACGCGTGTCGCGAGCGAACTCCGCGCGCTCGACGCGACGTCGGCCGCCTCGCTCGACGCGGCGTTCGAACGGTTTCTTTCCGAGTGCTCGCGTTTCCCCGGAGCCTTTCGCGACACGAGGCTCACCGCGAAGGTGCTCGGCCCGCGCGCGCTGCACGATGAGCGGGCGGCCGCGCTGTGGGTTCGCATCGCCCGTCGCAGCGAAGATCCGACGCACCTGGCCGCGGTGCTCAACCGCCTGGCCATGCGCGCGGAGCACACGGCGGTTCGCGTCCGCGCCGCGCTCGAACGGGCGGACCTGCTCGACCGCGCGGGAGACCTCCAGGGGGCCGCGGAGGGCCTCGCACTGCTCCTCGACGAGCTGCCGTCCGAGCTTGCGCTCGCGGCTTCGCTCGCGGCGCTCGCCGAGCACTCCGATGACGCCGCGTTGGCCCTCGACGCGCTCCGCGCGGTGACGCAAGCCGCGAACGATGCATGGGAGCGCGACTTCATCACGCGCTTTACGGGCAGGGCCGAGGGCATCTTCGGCGTGTTCGCGTCGTGCCTGTCGGACCCTTCACCGACCCGTCAGCGATGCGACGACATCGCGCGCCTCCACGACCTCGTGGGGGACAGCACGGCCTTGCTCGCGCTGCGCGCGCGGGCGCTCATGGCGAACAGCGGTTCGATCGCGCAGGCGCTCGACGTCTCGCGGCGCTTCGCGTCATTCGCGCCGCTGTCGCCCGAGGCCACCATCGCGTGGTTTGGCGCGGCGAATGTTGCCGGCGACCCCGAGCAGATCGCGGACGCGGCGCTCGCGGTCGTGCGCTCGCTCGCGTCAGTGCGCGACGTGAGCGCCGTGACGCGCACCGCGATGTCGCGCCTCGAGCCGCTCGGCGCGCCCGAGCGTGCGCGGCAGGTCGCCCTCGAGGCTGCGGGGGCGGTGGGCCTCGCGGATCGAGCGCTTCGAAGCGCCGTGCTCGAGATGCTGCGCCGCGTGAAGGACACGCCCGAGACGCTCCCGCTCATCGAGCACCTGGCGGCTTGTCCGGGGGCCACCGAGGAGCACGTCGCGGCCCTCCGCACCCTCGCCGACGGGTATCGCCGCAAGGATGTGCTGTCGTCCGAGCTCGCCGCGCTCTGGCGGTTGCGGGCCTTCGCGAAGGAGCACACCACCGCGCGGCTCTTGCAGCTCCTTCCGCGCGTGGGAGATCGCGCGCGCTACGCGCAACTTCTGACCGAGCAGCTCGACGCCGTGCGCGACCCGACGGAGCGCCGTGCGCGCCTCCTCGCGATCGCAGCGGAGTACGCCGCGGCGGATCCGCCGTGCGCGGCTGACGCCATCGAGTGCGTCGACCGGATCTCGCAGGAGCAGGGCGGCGCTGCGGTGCAGGGGCTCGTCGTTCGCGCGCTCATCGCGCTCGGCCAGCCCGAGGCGGCGCTGGGGCGGCTCATGCGCTGGTCGGCCGAGTGCGCCGAGGACGCCGAGGCCGCCGCGAGGATGCTTTGTGCGACGCGCGTCGCGCGCGACGTGATGCGCTCGCCGGCGCGTGCGCTCACAACGCTGCGCGCCTTTCTGCGTCGCATTCCGTCGGACGCCGAGGCGCTCGAGATCGCCGAGACCGTCGCGGTCGAGGCGGCGGCCTTCGACACGATCTTCGCCATCTACAACGACCTCTCGTCGTTTGCCGCGGGCGAGCATGCCCGTCATGCGATTGCGTATCGCCGCGCGTGTCTCCTCGAGCGAGCGGGGCGTGTGGTCGACGCGCTCGATGAGCAGTTCGCGCTCTTCATGAAGTCCCCCGCGCTCGGGGCGACGTTCACGGCGGTGCGTCGCCTCGCGTCGGCGTCGGCGCGCGACGGCGTGCTCGTGCGTGCGTTGGGCCTGCTCGCCACGACGTCGAGCTCGCCGGAGGTGCGCGCCCGCTACTACCTCGAGGCCGCGGAGGTCGCGCGCTCGCGCACGGACGACCCGGAGCTCGGGCTGATGCTCGAGCTCTTGTCGTTTCAGAATAGCCGCGACGTGAGCGTCGAGGGCTCGCTGCGTCGCCACGCGCGCGAACTCCGAGGCGCAGCGCCCGCCGCTGCGCGTGTGGCCATCGAGCAGCTCATCGACGAGGCGCTCAACGCCGCCGCGCAGACCTGGGACGACAACGCGCGCCGCGTGAACGCGCGCCACGCGCTCGAGCTCTCCCTCGCCGACCTCGACGATGCGGAGCGCGCTTCCGAGGCCGCGGGCGCCTTCCTCAAGGCGCACGAAGACCCTGCCGACGCGCGGCGCACCGGTCTCGATCTCGTCGAGTGCTTCGACCCGTCGGCGGCGGTGCGCGGCGCCGTGATCGCTCAGCTGCCGGGCCGCCCCGTTGACGCTGCGCGCTCCGAGCCCCCGCCGCCTCGCGCTGTGAGTGCGCCGCCGTTTCGCGCGCCGACGATGCCCTCGGTGCGCCCGGCTGCAGGGCCCGCGTCGGAGCGCCCGTCGGAGCGCCCGTCGCAAGCCCCTGGCCGCGCGGGCAGAGCCTCGCAGCGTCCGCCGCGGCAGCCGTTCAACCCCAGGGCCGCCATCGAGGCCGGGCTCCCGGTGCGTTCGGCGACGCCGCTGTTCACGAGCACAGGCTCGACCGCGCCGCGCCGTAGTTCGCTGCGTCCGCCGCCGATGGCCTCGTCGCCTCCGCCGCCCGCACCGGCCGAGGGCACTCCCGAGCTCGCCCCACGGGGCTTCACGCTGCGACCGCCGCGGGCACCGTCGTCGTCACCGCCCGAGGTCACGCTCGAGACGGTCTCGCCGTCGCCGCTGCCGGCTGCGCCCGCGACGCCCCGCGCGCCCGCGACGCCCGCCGCCCCGCCGCCCGTTCCTGCGCGGCCTGCGCGCGGGCAGACCGTGGCTGCGCTGCGCGAGGCCGCCGAGGCCGGCGACGACGCGGCCGCCTCGACGCTCGCGCGGCACCTCGCGACCTCCGAAGACACGCGCGCGGAGGCGCTGCTCTTGCAGCGTCGTCGCTTCGAGCAGAACCCCTCGCGCCTCGACGCGCTCGGCGCGCTCATCGACCTTTATAGCGCCATGCGCATGCGCAACGAGAGCGCGGCGCTCGCTTCGGTGCACGCCGTCCTCTCGGGGCGCGCGCTCACGGTATGGCCCGAGCCGCCGGTGATCAGCGACCTCACGGAGCCCCTCGAGGGTGTAGCGCGCGTGCTGTTTCCGCCGCACTACGGTCCGTTTCCCGAGCTCGGCGCGTTGGTCTGGGATGCCCTCAACGGCGGTCGCCGGGACGCCACCCGCAGCCACGGCGGCCTCTCCAACGACCGCACCTTCGTGAGCCCCCCGAACGACTTTGGCCGGATGTTCTCTGCCGCCGTTCGGCTGTTGCAGCTCCCCAGGGCCACGCCGCTGGTCGTGCGCACCGACCTCGCCGACGGCGTCGAGATGGCCGCGGGCAGCACGCCGCCGACGGTGCTCGTGGCCGTACCGCTCGCTCACGACACGGCGCGCGTGCGCTTTCTCATCGGCCTCACGCTCGAGTCGACGCGCGTCGGGCACCTGCCCGTGACGGCCCTCGGCGCGCAAGACGGTGAGCGCCTCGTGGCCGCCGTGCGCGCCGCGTTCGGCCGCGTGATGCCCGCGCGCATCGACCCCGCCGTGGGGCGCCTCGCGAGCCGCATCTTCGACGCCCTGCAGCCGCGCACGCAGCGCCGCGCGCAAGACCTCGTGGCGCAGCTCGGCGACCGGCTCACCTGGGCCTCGTGGCGCGAGGCCGTCGCGCATGCGCAGATGCACGCCGCGATGCTCGTGTGCGGTGACTTTCGCACCGCGGCGGAGAGCATTCTCCGCGGCGCGCCGCAGGGCGTCTCGCGCGAGCCCGCGCAGGCCCTGGCGAGCTATCCCCCCCTCCGCGCGCTCGCGCGCTTCGCCGTGAGCGAGGAGTACCTCCTGCTCCGGTGGCAGCGCGCGCGCGGCGAGCCGTGGTGAGCTTCAGCCCTTCGCGGGGTCGCTGAAGAACGCGAGGAGGCGGTCGCGCATGGCCTCGGCGTCGGCGCGTCCGAGGTCGATCACCTTGCGCGCGAAGGCGCCGTCGAAGAGCAGATAGCTCGCGAGGTCGCTCTCGTCGGTGAGCCCCGAGTCGAGCAGCGACATGATCGCGCGCGCCACGAGCGAGCCCGAGAAGCGACCGCGACGAACGTGCTGGCCCGCCATGCGACCAAGGTCCTGGCTGGGGCGCACCACGAGCGACTCGATCTTGCGGTAGGGCTGGCCGCCGCGGTCGAGGGCGCGCTGGTTCATGCGGCCGAGAAACTCGGGGCCGAACACGGCCTCGCCGTCGCTCAGGAGCTGGTTGATACGCCGCAGGAGCTCCACGTCGCTCTGCACGTGGTCGAGCAGAAAGGCGTTGAGCACCTTGCCGAGCAGAAAGGTCGCGCCGGTGGGCGTGCGCGACGCGTCCGCGAGCGCCTCGGGCACGGCCGTGCCGCCGACCTCCTTCGAGAGGCCCACCACGAGGATCTTGCGCGCGCCCATGCGAATGGCCGGCGAGATGGGCGTGTTCTGCCGCAGGCCGCCGTCGCAGTAGAGCAGCGATCCGATGCGCACCGGCGGGAACACCAGCGGGATCGACGCGCTGGCGAGCGCGTGCTGCGGCCCTACGATGCCGTGGCGCACCACGACGCGCGGGTTGATGAGGTTGGGCACGGGGACGTCGGGCGCGCTGTCGATGAAGAGCGTCGTGCGCCCCGTCGCGATCTCCGTCGCGCTCACGCTCACCGCGCGGAGCAGGCCGCGGCGCACGGCGCGGGCGAGCATCTTCCACGACACCTCGCGCGTCACGAGGTCGACCATGGGGCCGACGTCGAAGATGCCCGCGTCGGCGTCGG
>CAISKJ010001483.1 GCA_903885885.1 uncultured delta proteobacterium | reverse complement strand
GCACAGCCACGCCCTCGCTCCGCGGGGGCGGGGCGCGCGGTAGCGCGGGTGGGGGCCTACAGGGTGCGGTAGTCTCCGGCGCCATGGCTCGTCGACGCGCTTGCGATGAGACGGCTGGCGCCGCGGAGGCCAAGCTCCTCCTCGCGCGGCAGCTTCGGCGATCGATGACGCCCGCCGAGGCGCGCCTCTGGGCCGCGCTGCGCGGCAAGATGCTGGGGTGCAGAGTGCGCAACCAGCACGTAATTCGAGGGTGGATCGTCGACTTCTACATTCCCAGCGCCAACCTCGTGATCGAAGTCGATGGCGACGTGCACGACCTTCAACGCGACGAAGATCAACGACGGACGCTCGCGCTCGAAGCGGAAGGTCTCCGGGTGATTCGCTTCGACAACAACGCGGTGCTCGACACGTTGCCCGAGGTGATCGCCCGCATCGTCGATGCGCTCGTCGTGCATCGATGAGGTAGCTTCACCCTTCCACCGCGGCCCGCGCGTGCACTACCTTCGCGCGCCGATGCCCCTCCCGCCTGACTTCGAAAAGACGCTCTGGGCCGCTGCCGACCTCATGCGGGCCAACACCGGCCTCGAGCCCGCCGAGTACACCCAGCCCGTGCTCGCGCTGCTCTTTCTCAAGTTCGCCGACGCGCGCTTTCAGCAGCACACCGCCGCCCTCGCCAAGAAGAAGATCACCGCCCCCGAGCGCGAAGACTACGTCGCCGCGCGCGTTCCCTACCTGCCCCCCGAGGCGCGGTACGCGTGGCTCGTCGCCGTGCCCGACGCGGGCTTCCCTACCGGGCCCCACAAGGGCAAGCGCCTCGGGCAGATCCTCGACGGGGCCATGCGCGCCATCGAGACCCACAACCCCGACCTCGCGGGCGCCCTCCCCGAGACCTTCGCGAAGCTCGACGACCGACTCCTGAAGGACTTTCTCAAGCGCTTCGCCGTGATTCCCGACGACGCCGAGGGCGACCTCTTCGGGCGCGTGTACGAGTACTTCCTCGGTGAGTTTGCGAAGCTCACCCTGCAGAAGGGCGGCGAGTTCTACACCCCCGTGAGCGTCGTGCGGCTCATCGTCGAGGTGCTCGAACCCTACGAGGGGCGCATCTACGATCCCGCCTGCGGCTCCGGCGGCATGTTCATTCAGAGCGCCCGCATGGTCGAAGAGCACCGCCGCACCCTCGACGCCCTCTCCATCTTCGGCGTCGAGAAGCGCGCCCAGACCCTGCGCCTCTGCAAGCTCAACCTCGCCGTGTACGGCCTCGCCGGCAAGGTGATCGAGGCCAACAGCTACTACGACGAGGGCCACGACAAACTCGGCCCCTTCGACTTCGTGATGGCCAACCCCCCCTTCAACGACAGCGGCGTCGAGAAGGCCCGCGCCCAGAAGCTCGAGAAGCGCTACCCCTTCGGCGTTCCCACCGGCGACAACGCCAACTACCTCTGGATTCAGCACTTCTACAGCGCCCTCTCGGCGAAGGGCCGCGCTGGCTTCGTCATGGCCAACAGCGCGGGCGACGCGCGGGGCCGCGACCTCGAGATCCGTCAGCAGCTCCTCGACACGGGCTGCGTCGACGTCATCGTGTCGCTCACCAGCAACCTCTTCTATACCGTGACCCTCCCCGTCACCCTCTGGTTTCTCGACAGGGGCAAGGAGGGCACTCCGCGCCGCGAGAAGGTGCTCTTTCTCGACGCGCGGGGCATCTTTCGCCAGGTTGACCGCGCCCACCGCGAGCTCGAAGCGCACCAGACCGAGCTGCTCGCCAACGTGGTGCGCCTCTTCCGCGGACAGAAGCCCGAGTTTCTCCGCGAGGGCACCAAAGGCCTCTTCGAAGAGCGCTTTCCCGAAGGGAAGTACCGTGACGTGCCGGGCTTCTGCAAGGTGGCCACCCGCAAGGAGATCGCCGCCCAGGGCGCGAGCCTCAACCCGGGGCGCTACGTGGGCGTCGTGGCCCAACAGGTGGACGATGGCGAGTTCGTGGCGCGCTTCGAGGAACTGCACGAGGAGCTCGCGACGCTGAACGCCGAAGCGCACCGGCTGGAGGGCGTCATCGAGCGCAACGCCGCTGCGCTGCTGGGGGCATAGGCGTTAAGCGACAGGAGCTCTTGTGGTAGTTCGGGGGCGTGAACGAGAACCCGATGAGCTCCGCGGGCTGGGCGACGCTCCAGTCGTTGTTGCCGAAGAACTGGGCGCAGCGCGCCGAGGAGTTGCGGCTCTGT
>CAISKJ010001482.1 GCA_903885885.1 uncultured delta proteobacterium | reverse complement strand
GCGTGTGCTCCCACACGTCCCACGCGTGGTCGGGGCCCTGCGCGCAGCCGACGCAGGCCACGAGCTCGGGCGCCACGCACGCGAGGATGCCCCGGCGGAGCATCACCTCGAAGGCGCGCGACGGTCGCCGGGCCTTCATGGTCTTCATCCACTCGTCGCGCACACGCTCCGCCGACACCTTGCGAAACACCGGCAGCGCCTGCTCCATCGCGAGCTCGGTGGCCGCGTCGAGCGCGAACTCGAGGGTGGCCGCGAAGCGCGCGCCGCGCAGAATGCGCAGCCCGTCTTCGTTGAAGCGCAGCACCGGGTCGCCCACGGCGCGGAGCACCCGCGCCTCGAGGTCGCGGTGCCCGCCGAAGGGGTCGACGAGCACCTGCCCGAGGGGGTCGTACGCGATGGCGTTGACGGTAAAATCCCTGCGCGCGAGGTCTTCGCGCACATCGTCGAGGAAGTACACGCGGTCGGGGCGGCGCCCGTCGGAGAAGCCCGACTCGCCGCGCAGCGTGGTGACCTCGTAGTGCTCACCGTCGCGCACCACCGTCACCGTGCCGTGCTCGATGCCCGTCGGGATGGCCTTCGGGAAGTACTTCATCAAGTCGCGGGGGCGCGCGGTAGTACACACGTCCCAGTCGTTGACGGCGCGTCCGAGGAGGTGGTCGCGCACACACCCGCCGACGACCCAGGCCCCGTGGCCCCGATCGACGAGCGTGCGGCACAGGTCGATCACGGCCGCGGGAATGGCCGCAGGGTCGACGACGTCGCGCGGCGGCGCGGGGAGTTCGTGGGTCATCACGGCAGCGCTTTGCGAGGGGCTCAGTCGCCCGCGGGGGGCTTCGGCGGGAGGGGCGCGCGCAGCGATCCGCGGGCCTTCGGGGCCACCGACGCGGGCTGCCCCGGCGGCGGCGTCGACGGCGCGGCCGGCGATGCCAGCGGGAGCTGCGGGGTCGTGTCGCTCGACAGCACCGCCGGGGGCGGCGGCGCCGACTGCGCGGGCGGCGGGTTCGACGGCGCGTGGTGCTGCGGCGGAGGCGCCTCGAGCGCCGGCGACACCTGCGCGTGCATGCCCGTCGCGTGCGCGTCTTCGTCGTCGCCCTCGTCGTCGTCGCCCTCGTCGTCGTCCCCGTCGCCCTCGTCGTCTTCGTCGTCGTAGTCTTCGAGCGCGTCGTTGTAGGCCTCGGGCTCCTCGGGCGGCGGAGCCTTCGAGGGCGCGGGGCTCCCCGTGGGCATCACGCTCGCCTGCCGCAGGCGGTTGTACCCGGGGTTGGTCATGGTGAGCCGCGGGTCGGGCGTGGGGGCCGCTGCGGCCGAGTCGCGCTTGATCTTCTCGAAGATGTCTTCGGCGCGCGCGCGCAGCTCGTCGGCCTCGGCGAAGATCGCGGGCGACGGCGGCCGCCCGTCGGGGCTCTCGAGCAGAAACTCGGCGAGCTCCTTGCCGGTGCGCGCGATCTCGATCTCGGCGCCGAGGTCTTCGAAGGCCTGCAGGGCCTTGCGAAACAGGGCCTCCGCGCGCCGGCCCTTCTCGTCGTCGCGGCCGTACGCGCGCAGCACCTCGGCGAGCGACCGCTGGGCGATGCCCGTGTGAATGCGCGACCGAACCTGTTCGAAGAGCTCGAGCGCGCGCTCGAGGTAGTTCTCCGCGCGCAGCACGTCGCCGTGGTTGAAGTACGCCTTGCCCAGGCCGCGGCGCGCCTCCGCGAGCAGAAAGCGGTCGCCGAGCTCGACGCAGAGGTCTTCGACCTCGGAGAGAATGCGAATCGAGTCGTCGGTGTCGCCGAGGCGGTACTTCCCCTCGCCGATGTTGAGCATCAACAGGGCCTGACGCCGCCGGTCGCCGATCTCGCGCGCGAGCTCGAGGGCCTGGCGCCACACGCCGATCGCGGTCTCGTGCTCCTCGAGGTCCTGGTGCAGGGTGCCCAGGTTGTTGAGGGTGATCACCATGCCGGGCTTGTCGCCCGTCTCGCCGCGCAGCGAGAGCGCGCGGTTGAGCGCCTCGCGGGCGAGCTTGTACTGCCCGGTGTCCTGGTACACGAGCGCGATGTTGTTGAGCGACAGCGCGATCGAGTGCTTGTCGCCGAGGGCCTCGCGGCGGTCGAGGCCGTCTTGCAGAAAGCGCTCGGCGGTTTCGAAGGCCCCGCGGCGCCAGTGCGTGTACCCGATGTCGTCGTAGCTCGACGCGATGCCGCGCTGATCCTCGGCGGCTTGAAAGAGCGCGAGGCCGGTGCCGAAGTGGCGCATCGCCTCGTCGAGGGAGCCCGCGTCGCGGTAGAGGCGCCCGATGAGGTTGTGCGCGGCGCCGCCCTTGTTCTTCAGGTCGAGGCGCCACGCGAGGCCGAGCATCGCGTGGTAGTGCTTGAACGCGTCTTCGGTGCGGCCGATCGTGCGCAGCACGCTCCCGAGGTGCTCGTGGGCCTCGAGGCGGAGCTTCACGTCGTGCTCGCCGAACATGCCGAGGGCCTTCTCGTAGTGCTGAATGGCCTTCTGGTTGGCGTAGCGGCGCCGCGCGATGTCGGCGCTGGCCTTGTAGCAACGGGCCGCGCGCAGCGGGCGGTCGCCGAGCTCGTAGTGGCGCGCGAGCTGGTCGATGCCCTCCTCGGTGCGGCTCTCGTCGTCGAAGCGAAACTCGAGCCACTCGGCGAGCACCTGGTGGTACGCGGCGGCGTCTTCGGGAGACACCGACTTCTCCATGCGCTCGCGCTCGAGGCTGTTGCGAAAGATGTAGTCCTCGTCGCCGGGCATCGAGCTGCGCGGGAGCTTCACCACGTACTCGCGCTGCGCGAGGCCCGCGAGGAGGTCGCGGAAGTGCGGCGCGAGGTCTTCGCCGCCGCCCCACAGGCGCGGCGCCTCTTTGTGAATGCGACCGAACACCACGAGGCCGCCGAGCCAGAACACCGGCCCCATGAGGGCCGCCCACTCGAGGATCTGCCGCTCCGCGGGCGTGAGCGACGAGAGGCGCGCATCGACAGCGTCTTCGACCGACATGGGCAGCGAGATCTGCGACAGCCGGTCGAGGTCGATGAGGGCCATGCCCCCGCGGTCGATCTGGATCACGCCCTGATCGAAGAAGATGCGCACCAGGGCGTTGATGAGCTGCGGGTTGCCGCCGCCCATGCGAACGGCCGTCTCTACCAGCTCGGCGGGGCAGTTCTCGATGGGCGCGAGGAGCATGCTCGCGAGCACCTCGCTCTCGCTCTGCGACAGCGGCGCGAGGTCGACGCGCAGGTGCCGGTCGCGCGGGGTGGCCGTAAAATCGTGGCAGCGCGTCAGGAGCTCCGGCCGCGCCGTGCAGAGCACCACGATGGGGGCGCCGCGCATCTGCTCGATGAGCGAGCGCAGCGTGCGCACGCCGTCGGGCCCCGCGCAGTGGATGTCTTCGAACACCAGCAGCAGCGGCGAGCGCTGCGCGTCGACCTCGAAGAAGCGCCGGAGCACCGCCAGCGACACGAGCTGAAAGGTCTTCGGGTCTTCATCGACGGCCTCGGCGAGCGCCGTGGTGCCCGCGCGCAGCCCGAGGTACGCCCCGAGAAAGTGCAGGATCTCGTCGACGCGCCGGTCGCCGAAGAGGTCCATCACCTGGGCGCACACCTCGTTGGCCTGCGCGAGCGCGTCGGTGCCGTCGCGCACCTGAAAGCGCTCGCGCAGAATGCGCGCGATGGCCGGGTGGAGCCCCGTGTCGGGCCGCGCCACGCCGCGGTAGGCGCGCAGGTCGGGATAGTGCTCGGCGAGGTCGGCGATGACCTCGGTGACGAGGCGGCTCTTGCCCACGCCCGCGTTGCCGATCACCGTCACCACCTGAGGCCTCGCCTCGATGATGGAGCGCGACACCGCCGTCGTGATGGCCTCCCGCTCGTGCACGCGGCCGATCAGCGGCGGGCGTCCGATGGGGAGGTTGTCTGCATCGCGGCTCGGCGCCGCGCGGTCGGTGCTCATCGGTCTTCAGCTTTCTTTTCGCGACCTGTGCGGGGCGGCGATTCCCACGCAACACCCCGGTGAGGGGCCACAGCCGTGACGCGCGGGCGCCAGTGGATACAACCGTCGCCCCCGACTGTCTACCGTCGGCGACGGTCGCGTCGCGCGCGTTCGTTGGCCTATTCGTCGCGAGATTGACTAGTGTAGCGCCCGCTGTGACGGTGCGATCCCCCGGAGCCAAGGTCGGAGCCTATACCCTTCGCGATCGCCTCGCCGTGGGCGGCATGTCCGAGGTGTACCTCGCGACGTCGCCCTCGGAGGGCACCGTCGTGGTCAAGATGCTGAGCGACCGACACCGGCGCGACCCGGTGTACCGCGAGCTGCTCCGCCGCGAGGGCATCCTCGGCCGCGCCATCGGCCACCCCAACGTGGTGTCGGTGCTCGACGCGGGCGAGCAAGAGGGCGAGCCGTACCTCGTGCTCGAGTACGTCGACGGCGTCGACCTCTGGCGCCTGCAGCGCGCGCTGCACCACACCATGCGCCGCATGGAGGCCCCCCTGGCCTGCCACGTGGTGCGCGAGCTCCTCGCGGGCATCGCCCACGTGCACGAGCTGCCCGGCCCCGACGGGCACGGGCTCATTCACCGCGACGTGTCGCCCTCCAACGTGATGCTCTCGCTCGGCGGCGACGTGAAGCTCGGCGACCTCGGCATCGCGCTGCAGGCCCGCGCCAGCGCGAGCGACGCGCAGTCGGTCCCCGGCGCGCGCCTCGAGGCCGTGCTCCCCACGTCGGCCAACCGCGGCAAGCTCGGGTACATGGCCTCCGAGCAGCTCATGGGCCAGGCCGTCGATCACCGCGTCGACCTCTTCGCCGCGGGCGTCGTGCTCGCCGAGGTGCTCACGGGCCGCTCGCTCTTCTCGCAAGAGGGCGACCCCGCGCGCACGCTCGCCGCGCGCGACGGCGAGGTCGAGGCCCTCATCGAGGTGCTGGCCGACCACCCGCCGAGCCTCGTGAGCGTGGTGCTCCGCGCCCTCGCCCGCTCGCCCGCGGAGCGCTTTCAGACCGCCGACGAGTTTCGCGCCGCGCTGGCCACGCACGCGGGCGACCCCTCGGAGGCGCGGCCCCTCCTCGCCGCCCTCGTGGGCTGGGCGCGCACGGCGGGCAAGGCCCTCGCCCGCAAGGCGCCGCCGCCGAGCGACGAGGTCTCGACGCGCGAGCGCGTGTCGCGCCCCTCCGACATCGTGCACACCTACGACACCAAGGGCGACCCCGAGGTGACACGCGAGGTGCCCATGGCCTACTACGAGGTGCGCGCCCGCGGCACGGCGCCGCGCGGTCGCTTCACGTGGGCGCGGCTCCTCGAGCTGGCGTTCAACGGCACGCTCGCGCCCGGCGACGTCATCGTAGGCCCCGACGGCGCGCAGCGCCGCGCGGGCGACATGCCCGACCTCGCGCCCCACATCGACGTGCGCTCGGAGACCACGAGCGAGGTGGCGGGCACCGT
>CAISKJ010001481.1 GCA_903885885.1 uncultured delta proteobacterium | reverse complement strand
GCGCGCACGCGGAAGGGCACCTCGATGGAGAAGCCCGCCCCCACGGGGAGCGGGAGGCTCACGGGCCCGGCGCTCCAGTGCCGCGCGCCGCCCGCGAGCGCGGTGTCGAGGCGGTAGCGCTCGTCCCACGTCTCGGCGCCGCAGTTGCCGAAGGTGGCGCGCACCTCGACGGATTGGTTGGGGTCGAGCGTGGCGGGGGGCGCGTTCTGTCGCACGAAGCGCGCGGGGGCCTGCGAACCCGTGCAGTCGGCGGGCACGAGCACGACGGGGTTGAGCGCGGGCGAGGGCTCGCCGACACCGTTGCCGTTCTGCGCGAGCTGCCACGCGTAGCGGTACCGCCCGGGCTCGGCGGGCGCCACGAGGTCGAGTTCGAAGGTGACCTCGGAGCCCGGCGGCACATCGCCCGGGAGCTCGACCTGCGCGGCGCCCCACGTCGCGGCGGGGTCGGCCAGCGACGAGAGGCTCCACCCCGCGGAGCGCGTGAGCGCCTCGGTGTTGCAGTTGGCGAAGGTGACCCGCGTATGAAGCCGCTGCTCGACGCCTACGAACTCGGGCGGCCCCGACTGCGAGCGGAAGCGCACGCGCGGGCCCACCTCGGCGCAGTCGGCGGGCGCGAGCACCTGAACGCGCTGCGTGGGCGTGTGCTCTTGATAGACCTCGACGCGGTCGCGCGCGATGGCCCAGCGCGCGGGGTACACGCCCGTGGCGAGGGGCGCCTGCACCTCGAAGTTGAGCGTGACCTCGGCGCCGTCGGGCACCTCGACGGGGAGCGCGACGCGGCGCACCGACCACGCGTTGCCCTCCTCGGGGTCGACGGGCACCAGCGAGAATCCCTCGGGCGTCCAGTCGACGCCGGAGCAGTTGGTAAAGGTCACGCGCATCGGCAGCCGCGCCGCCGGCGAGGCCGACGCGGGGAGCGCCGTCTGCGCGCGAAACTGCGCCGACGCCTGCCCCGGCGCGCACTGGCCCACGCGCACGCATGCACCCTGACGGCAGATGCCGTCGTCGGCAGGCGGCGCCACGTCGACCTCGGTTGCGCAGCGCGCGAGCGACGCCGCCACGAGGGCAGCGACGGGCGCGAACCGTGATGCCTTCGCCGGGCGGATGCGGTCTCTCATGGGCGCCGATCTCCTCTTCGCCTACCAGGTCACCGGAACAGGGCCCGACTGCGCGCTCGTGGTGCCGTTGCCCAGCGCGCCCGACAGGTTGGAGCCCCAACAGCGCAGGCTCCCGTCGACGAGGAGCGCGCACGCCGACGCCGCGCCCGCGGCCACGCTCGCCACGCCCTGCAGCGGGTTGGTGCGCGCCGCGCCGGGCGTCGCGATGACCATCACGGGCCCCTGCGGGTCGCGCACGCGCCGACCGTCGCCGAGCTGCGCGTCCGAGTCATCGCCCCAGCAGCGCACGGTGCTGTCATCGAGCACCGCGCACGCGAACGTAGACCCCGCCGCGAGGGCCCGCGGCACCATCGACGGCGGCGCCAGCACGTCGCGCACCGGGGCGACATCGATCGGGTCTTCGGTCGCGTCGGGCCGCGCGGCGTCGCGCGCGCTCGCGTCGCCTGCCGCGTCGTCGCTCGCGTCGAGGGGCGCGTCGACGGCGGCGTCGCGCGTCTCGCGGCGGTCGAGGCCCGGCACGCGCGCGGGCTCCGGGGCGCACGGACCCACGCACCCATCGGGCACCATGCTCGACGGCTCGACGCCGAGCTCGCCGTGGTCGCCGCGCCCCCAGCACCACACGGCGCCGTCGTCGGTGCGCGCGCAGGTGGCGTGCGCCGTCGCGGCGACGTCGCGCACGACCTCGAGGGGCAGGTCGTCGGCGAGCACGGGCTGCGGCATCGGCCCCGGCGCGCCGCTCGGGGCGCCGACGCCGGTCTGACCGTAGCGCGCGTCGCCCCAACAGAGCACGAGCCCCTTGCTCGCCAGCGCGCAGGTGTGTGCGGCGCCCGCCGAGAGCGCCGTGACCCCTTCGAGCCCCTGCACGAGCGTGGGCTCGGGCTCGCACGGGATGGGCCCGTCGGCGGTGGCGCAGGTGCGCGCGCCGGTGGCGGGGCCGAGCTGGCCGCGGTCGTTGGCGCCCCAGCAGTACACCCGTCCCATCGAGAGGGCGCACGCGTGTCGGTGCCCCGCGGCGAGGGCCGTCACTCCCCCGAGGCCGCGCACACCGACGGGCGACTGCGAGGGCAGCGTGAGGCCATTGCCGAGCTGTCCGGCGACGTTGCTCCCCCAGCAGCGCACGGTGCCGTCGTCGCGCTGCGCGCACGCGAACGCGGAGCCGGCGGCGACGCGCACGGCGTGGTCGAGGCCCACGACCTGAAAAGGGAACGTGTGGCACGCGACGGAGCGCGTCTGCCCGCCCGCGAGCTCTTCGGTGCAGAGGTCGGTGGTGGGGTAGCCGAGCTGGCTCTCGTCGTTGCGACCCCAGCACCACACGGTGGTGTCTCGCAGGGCCGCGCAGCCGAAGCGCGCGCCGAGCGCCACCTGCGTGACGCAGCGGCTGCGGCCCTCGGTGCACGTGGGGAGCGGGGCCGCCACGTCGAGGCAGCCGACCGCAGACACCCACAGGATCAGCCCGCCCACGACTCGCCAGGTACCTCGAAGCATCGCGGCGGAGCATCGCCCCTTCGCGCACCGCGACGCAACACCGCGCCGAGCCGCGCGCTACGGAGCGTCGTGCACCGTGAGCTCGTGGGCGATCATGCGGTCACCGTCGAACACGAAGCGCCCCGAGAAGGCCCGGCCCGCGAGGAGGTGCGGCAGCCAGAGCGCGTCGTCGGCCCACATCTCGCTGTAGGGGATGTCGTCGAGGGGCGTCCACAGGGGCACGGCCTCGTCGGTCTCGCGCGCGTCGCCCACGCAGTCGTCGGCGCGAAACACGTGGCAGTGCAGCGAGTAGCCGTCGGCGAACTGAAAGCGGAGCTCGCCCGCCGCGCGCAGCCCCGTGGGCGTGACGCAGAGCTCTTCGACGACCTCGCGCACCGCGCACTGCGCCGGCGTCTCCCCCGCCTCGAGGCGCCCGCCGGGGCCGTTGATCTTGCCCGCGCCGAGGCCCCGCTTCTTGCGAATGAGCAGCACGCGCCCGCCGCGGATCACGAAGAGCAACGTGGCCACGTCACGAGGGCGCCAGGTGGCCGGGTCGAGGTCGTCGAGGGTCATCGCGGCGGACTCTACCAACATCGCCTTCGCGCCCCGTCGCCTTTCGCCACACGGTGGGCGCCCCTCGCCCCAGCCTCGGCCCGATGCACGCCGCGAAATGACGAATGCGCGATGGAGCCTGTGTTCCTCGAGGGAGGGCTCCACCGCGCACCCGGCGGTTTCGATGGCGTCAGGTGGCGACGCGCTGCCCCGTCGCGACGCGGTAGATGCTCAGCAGGAGGACCGCGCCGAGGAGCGACATCACCCAGCCCGCGGCCTGCGTGTTGTAGGTGTACATCCCCATCGCGCGGCCCAGAAACGCGCCGAGCATCGAGCCCACCATGCCGATGATGGCGGTCACGATCATGCCGCCCGGGTCTCGACCCGGCATGATGAACTTGGCGAGCGCGCCGATCACGAGGCCGAAGAGCGCGAACATCAGAAAGCCCATGGCAGAAACTCCTTCGTTGCAAGGCCCTTGCGGCGTCTCAGCGTCGCGAGGAACTGCGAAGCGAAGCCCGTGCCACGCCCACCGCACACGGCTGTGCACAGCCCCGCACAACCCCGGCGAGCAAGGCGCATCTTTCTCTCCCGTCAATGCGGTCAAACCCCATCCTTCCGTGCGCTGTGTGGCTTTTGCGCAGCCTGTATTTCAGAGGTTTTTGATCCCTGATCGGCGCTTGTTGGGCTAGCTCTACGGCCGTGCTTCTTCCGACACGCGCGACCTTCATTGGGGTCGGGGTTCGGGCCCATAGGCGTTAAGCGACAGGAGCTCTTGTGGTAGTTCGGGGGCGTGAACGAGAACCCGATGAGCTCCGCGGGCTGGGCGACGCTCCAGTCGTTGTTGCCGAAGAACTGGGCGCAGCGCGCCGAGGAGTTGCGGCTCTG
>CAISKJ010001480.1 GCA_903885885.1 uncultured delta proteobacterium | reverse complement strand
GGCGCGACACGGCCTCGATGAAGCCGATGGCGGCCTCGTCGTCGTCGTCGGGGGGGAGCGTCGCGCCGCGCACCGTGCGGCCGCTCACGAGGGGCGCGAGGGCCTCGAGGTCCGAGGGCGAGAGCTGGTCTTGCTCGGAGCGCGCGCGGAGCCACGCGAGGCCTTGCGCCGCGATGGCCACGAAGGGCGCGTAGGCCGCGTTGCGCACGCACCAGCCCTCGAGCACGGTGAAGCCCGCCGTGCGGCACTGCTCGCGGAGCTCGTCGAGGAGGCGCGATTTGCCGACCCCCGCGGTGCCCGCCACGGCCACCATCCCGGTGCCGCTCGCGCCCGTGGCCTCGAGGCGCGCGGTGATCCAGGCGAGCTCACGCTCCCGTCCGACGCAGGCTGTCATCGCGTAGGGGCGGGGTTATATCACCGCCCACTGCGCGACCCCGAACGATCAGCGCGCCTTCTTCGTCACGGCCCGCGCTGCCTTCGGGGCCGTGCTCTCCGCGAGGATCTTGCCGTCGAAGGCGAAGGGCAGAAGCTCGGCGACGGTGACCACGCGCAGCACCTTGCCCGCGACCACGAGCCCTACCGGGAGGTCCGTTCCGAACTCGGCGAGGATCTGCCTGCACGCGCCGCAGGGCGCCCCCGCCTCGGGCCCCTCGGTGGCCACGGCGATGGCCTTCCAGCGCGTGTATCCCTGGCTCACGGCGCTCGCCACGGCGGACGCCTCGGCGCAGATGCACAGCGGGTACGCCGCGTTCTCGACGTTGCAGCCCGACACCACGCCGCGCGAGGTGAGCAGCGCGGCCCCCACGCGGTACTTCGAATAAGGCGCGTGCGCGTGCTTGCGAACCCGCTCGGCGGCGCGCGCGAGGTCGCGCCAGGTTGCGTCGGTGATGGCGGGACGGGCGCTTCGGCGTGCGGTGGTCATCGTAGAGGGGGACGGAGTATGTCCGCGCCCGCGCGATGAGGGAAGTGCGTTGCGCGCGACCGGCGGGCCCCGCCGGGGTGTAGTCTCCGCGCGAACACAGCGTCCTCCCCCCCCTCGGACCGCGGTAGAGCATTGCGTCGGATCGCCATTCAGTCCCTCCTCCACGACCGGGGAAAGTTCCTCGCGGCGCTCGCGGGGGTCGCCTTCGCGGCCTCGCTCCTGCTCGTGCAGATGGGCCTCTACGCGGGCTTTCTCTCCATGGCCTCGGGGATCATCGAGCGCACCGGCGGCGACCTCTGGGTGATGCCCCGCGGCATCGAGGTGATCGACAACAGCGAGCCCATGAGCGGCGCCGCGCGCGCGGCGGTGAGCTCGCACCCCTGCGTGCGCCGGGTGCGCGCGATGGTCTACACCTTCGTCAGCATGCGGAAGCCCCGCGGCACGCCCGACGCGGTGACCGTCGTCGGCTTCGAGCCCGGCGGCGACCCCATCGTGCCGTCGACCTTTCACCGGGGCCTGCCGCAAGACCTCCACGCGCCGCTGCGCGCGGCCGTCGACCACCTCGACCTGCACAAGCTCCAGATCGAGGGAGACCCCATCGGCGCGAGCCTCGAGGTCGCGGGGCAGACCGTGCACATCGCGGCCACCACCGAGGGGATGCGCTCGTTCACGCTGGTGCCCTTTCTCTTCACCGAGATTCAGAACGCGCGGCGCCTCCTGCACCTCGCCGACGACCGCGCGAGCTACTGGGTCGTCGACCTCAAAGACCGCCGCTGCGTCGATGATGTGGTGCGCCACGTCCGCCGCCACGCCGACCTCGACGCGGTCTCCACCGAAGCCTTCATCGAGTCGACGGAGAACCACTGGGTCAAGGGCTCCGGCGCGGGCTCGGCGCTGGCCTTCACGGCCATTCTCGGGCTCGTCGTGGGCGTCGTGATCGTGGGCCAGACCCTCTACGCCGTGACGCGCGAGCACATGCGCGAGCTCGCCACCCTCAAGGCCCTGGGCGCCTCCGACGGCGAGATCGTGGGCTTCGTGGCGTGGCAGGCGAGCCTCCTCGCCGTGCTCGGCGGCGGCATCGGGCTCGCGCAGTCACTCATCATTCAAGCGAGCATCGCGCAGGCGGGGCTCGTGGTGCTCTTCACGGCCCCCGTCGTGGCCCTCGGCCTCGGCGCCGTGTGCTTCATGTGCTTCGTCGCGAGCCTGTGGAGCGTGCGCGCGGTGCTCCAGCTCGAGGCCGCCGAGGTGTTCAAGTGACCGCCGAGGCGCTCGTGCGGGCCACCGACGTGACGCGCTCCTACGGCGTGGGCGCCCTCGCGGTGCCCGTTCTCCACGGGGTGTCGCTCGAGATCCGCGCCGGCGAGCTGAGCCTTCTCATGGGCCCGTCGGGCTCGGGCAAGACCACGCTGCTCTCCATTCTCGCGGGGCTCCTCCGACCGACCACGGGCGCCGTCGAGCTCTGCGGCGTGCCCATCTCGTCGCTGCCCGACTCCGCGGCGGCGCGCGTGCGACGCGCCAACCTGGGCTTCGTGTTTCAGACGTACAACCTCTTCCCCGCGCTCACGGCGCTCGACAACGTGGCCGAGGTGCTCACCCTGCAGGGCCACTCGCTCCGCGAGGCCCGCGCGATGGCGCTGCGCTCGCTCGCCCACGTGGGCCTCGCCGACCGCACGCACCACCGCCCCGGCGAGCTCTCGGGGGGTCAGAAGCAGCGCGTCGCCATCGCGCGCGCCCTCGCGAGCGACCCGCGCCTCGTGCTCGGCGACGAGATCACCGCCGCCCTCGACTCGGCCACGGGCATGGCCGTCATGGAGATTCTCCGAGGGCTCGTGGGGCCGCGCCGCGGCGTGCTCATCGTCACGCACGACCACCGCATGGAGCGCTTCGCCGACCGCATCATCGAGATGGAAGACGGGCTCATCACGGCCGATCGGCCCGGAGGTCACGCATGAAGCCACGATGGATCGCCGCCGCCGCCCTCACCCTCGCCGCCGCGGCCGGCGTCGTCGCTGCGTCGAACAACGCGCGTCGCGCCACCGTGCGCGTCGAGCCCGCGACGCTCACCGAGCGGGTGATCGCGCGCGCCGAGGTGGTGGCCGCCGACGGCGTCGCCGAGGTGCG
>CAISKJ010001479.1 GCA_903885885.1 uncultured delta proteobacterium | reverse complement strand
GTGGGGGCCTCGACGAAGCGCACCTCGCTGAGCGTCTCCGCCGCGAGCCACGCGACGCGCGCCTTCGCCGCCTCGAAGAGCTCGCCCGCCACACAGATCTCGGCCACCACGGTCTGATCGAGGCGCACGCGCGCGAGCTTGCGCGCCATCTGAATGCGCCGGCGCACCTCGCGGGCGAGGCCCTCCTCGCGCTGCTCGGGCGTCACCAGCGGGTCGAGCGCCACGGCCACCGAGGGGTGCACCATGAGCGCATTGTCGGCGCCCCGCGGGGCCCTGCGAATCTCGACGTCGTCGAGCGTGATGGCCTCGCCCGCCAGCGTGACGCTCGCGCCGTCTTCGAGGGTGAGAATGTCGTCGGGGCTCATCTTCTCGACCAGCGCGGCGACCTCTTTCATGCGCTTGCCGAGGCGCGCGCCGAGCTTCTTGAAGTTGGCCTTGGCGCTCAGGGTCATCCACGCGCGCTCGTCGTGGCTCCACGCCACATTCTGCACGTTGAGCTCGTCGGCCATGTACGCGCCGAGGGGCCGCATCGCGTCGAGCACCGCGGGGTCGTGGTGAATCACCGTGAGCGTGCGCAGGGGCACCCTCCCCTTCACGCCGATCTGCTCGCGGAGGTTGCGGCCCATGAGCATCGCCTGCTCCATGCGGGCCACTGCGCCTTCGAGGGCCGCGTCGCGCAGCGCGTCGTCGGCCTGCGGAAACGCCTCGAGGTGCACGCTGGGCTTCGCGTCGGCGCGGCCGCGCGAGAGGTTGCGGTACATCACCTCGGCGAGAAAGGGCGTGAAGGGCGCCATCACCGTGGCGGTGGTGCGCAGCACCTCGTAGAGGGTCTCGAACGCGAGGCGCTTGTCTTCGGGCATCCCGTCGGCCCAAAAATGCCTGCGATTGAAGCGAATGTACGTGTTCGTGAGCCCCTCGATGAACGACAGGAGCGCGGGCACCACGTTGTAGAGCCGGTAGCCCTCCATCTCGGTGTTGGTCTGCGCGATGAGGGTGTTGAGGCGCGAGAGCACCCAGCGGTCGAGCACGTTGTCGCTCGCCCTCGCGTCGCCCTTCGGCACGAAGCCGTCGAGCGAGGCGTAGCTCACGAAGAACGAGTACGCGTTCCACCAGCGGAGGAGGATGCGCCGCACGATGTCGCGCACGCCCGTCTCGTTGAAGCGGATCTCCTGCGCGCGCACCACCGGCGAGTCGATGAGGTAGAGCCGCAGGGCGTCGGCCCCGTGCTGCTCGACGAGCTCGTTGGGGTCGGGGTAGTTGCGCAGGCGCTTCGACATCTTCTTGCCGTCGGCCGCGAGCACGAGCCCATTGACCACCACGTGCTTGAAGGGCGCCTTGTCGAAGAGCGCGGCGCCCAGCACCATGAGCGTGTAGAACCACCCGCGCGTCTGATCGAGGCCCTCGGCGATGTACTCCGCGGGAAAAGACTCTTCGAACACCGCGCGGTTGGTGAAGGGATAGCCCGCCTGCGCGTAGGGCATCGAGCCCGATTCGAACCAGCAGTCGAGCACCGGGTCGATGCGCTTGAGCGGCGATTTCCCCGTCGGCGAGGGGATGGTGATCTTGTCGACGAAGTGGGTATGAAGGTCGGTGACCTTCGCGCCCGAGAGCGTCTCGAGCTCCTCGATGGAGCCCACGCACACGGTCTCGCCCTCGGCGTTGCGCCACACCGGGAGGGGCGTGCCCCAGAAGCGGTTGCGCGAGATGGCCCAGTCGCGCGCGCCCACGAGCCAGTTGCCGAAGCGCCCGTCGCGCAGGTGCTCGGGCACCCACGCGGTGGTCGCGTTGGCCGCGATCACCTTCTCGCGAATGGCCTCGACGCGCACGAACCAGCTCTTCACCGCGCGAAAGATCAGCGGCGTGTCGGAGCGATAGCAGAAGGCCACCTTGTGGGTCACCGTGTCGTGACGCAACAGCGAGCCCTGCTGCTTGAGGCGCGCGATCATCACGGGGTCGGCCTCTTTGGGGAGCTTCCCTTCGAGGTCGGGCACCTCGGCGGTGAAGCGCCCATCGTCGTCGAGGGGGTTCACGAGGCCGAGTCCGTTGAGCTTGCCCGCGCGAAAATCGTCTTCGCCGTAGGCGGGCGCGATGTGCACCACGCCGGTGCCCGCGTCGAGCGTCACGTGGTCCGAGTGAATGATCTTGAAGGCCCCCTCGCTCGCCTTGTGCGCGAAGTACGGGAGCAGGGGCTTGTACCTGCGACCGAGGAGCGCCTCCCCCTTCACGGTCTCGATCACCGACGCGTCGTGCTTGGGCTTCGCGTGCAGAAACACCGACTCCCACAGGGCCGCGGCGAGGTAGTAGGTGCGCGCGGTCGTGCGGTCGTGGAGCTTCACGTAGTCGTGCTCGCGGTGCACCGCGAGGCCGAGGTTCGACGGGAGCGTCCAGGGCGTGGTGGTCCACGCGAGCACGAAGGTGTTGGGCTCGTCTTCGAGCTCGAACGCTACGGTGAGCGCCGGGTCTTGCACCTCGCGGTAGTCTTGCGTCGCCTCGAAGTTCGAGAGCGCCGTCGAGACGCCGATCGAATAGTGAACGACCTTGTGGTCCTCGTAGATGAGGCCCTTGTCCCACAGCTGGCGGAACACCCACCACACGCTCTGCATGAACGTGGGGTCCATGGTGTAGTAGGCGTTCTCCATGTCGACCCAGCGGCCGATGCGGCGCACGGTGCGCTGCCACTCGCTGGTGTACCGCTTCACGATGCCGCGGCAGGCCTCGTTGTAGGTGTCGACGCCGAGCGCGAGCACCTGCTTGCGGTCGCTGATGTTCAGCTGCTTGTTGATCTCCTGCTCCACCGGGAGACCGTGGCAGTCCCACCCGAAGCGACGCTCCACGTGGTAGCCGCGCATCGTCCAGTAGCGAGGCACGATGTCTTTCAAAATCCCCGCGAGCAGGTGACCGTAGTGCGGCAGCCCCGTGGCGAAGGGAGGGCCGTCGTAGAAGCTGTATCGGGGGGAGCCCTGGGTCGCCTCGAGGGTGGCCTCGAAGGTCTTCTCGGCGTCCCACCAGGCGAGCACGTCGCGCTCCTGCGCGGGGAGGTTCACGGCGGCGGAGACGGGCTCGTAGAGCGATGCGTTCGGTTCAGTGGTCATGGCCTGCGTCGCGGGTCAAAAGTGGGGCGCGAAGGGTGCGACGCACCCGCACACGGGTCAAGACGCGAGTGCGCTCGACGCGGCCCCGCGCGCTCGGGTATCCACTGGGGCCATGCGCAACGCGACGTGGTGGTGCCTCTCTCTGGTCGTGCTCGGCTGCTCCGATCCGCCGTCGGTCACAGCCCCCGACGCTTCGCCCGATGTGACCCCCGACGCCGCTTCGCCCGACGTGATCGCCGACGTCGCTTCGCTTGATGTGATCCCCGATGTCGCACCGGACACCGCGCCCGATGTGATCCCCGACGTGCTCCCCGATGTCGCCCCCGACGCAGCGCCCGTGGTCGACGTTGCGCCCGTCGCAGATGCCGCTGCGGGCGCGTGCGGGCGCATGCCTCCGCGCACGGGGCAGTGGTACGAGACCCTTCGCTCCGGCGGCGTCGATCGGCGCTTCTATGTCTCGGTGCCGACCAACTACGTCCCGACGCGCCGATACCCCGTGGTGTTCGGCCTCCACGGGCGCGACTACGACGGCATTCGCATGCGCGCCTACCTCGCCCTCGAAGACCAGCGCCCCAGCGACTGGGCCATCTTCGTGTACCCCGACGCGCTGCGGCGCACCTGGGGCGGCGGCTTCACCGCGATCGGCTGGCAGAACGGCCCCGTGGCCACGCAGACGAGCGCCTACGGCGGCGACGACGACCTCCGCTTCATCGACGACGTGGTCGCGTGGACGCGCGCCAACCTCTGCACCGACGACGGCCGCTTCTTCGCCACCGGCCAGAGCTGGGGCGGTGACTTCTCCAACGTCGTCGGCTGCTTTCGCGGCACCACGTTTCGCGCCGTCGCCCCCGTGGCCGCCAACGGCGACTACTACCTACCGACGCGCGCCGACGCCGCCGCGCCCTGCGTCGGGCGCCCCGCCGTGTGGGCCTTTCACGGCGTGGCCGACCCGGGCTTCACCCTCGCGCTCGGCGAGCGCTACCGCGACTTCTGGCTGCGACGAAACACCTGCAGCGCAGCCGCTCCGACGCCCCTCACGCTCGCGGGCGCGATGCCCGACGACGCCTGCGCCGAGTACCAGGGATGCGCCGAGCGCGTGCGCTGGTGCGCCTACAACGCCGCCTCGGGCCACCAGGTGCCGCGGGCCTACTATCCCCGCGAGGTCGTGGCCTTCTTTCGATCGTTCTGAGAGGGTCTCGTACGACTTTGCGAAGCGCGCCCGCAGGCGCTCGCAATAGCCTCCAGCATGACCGTGGTGCCCCTCTTCGAAACCCCTCCGCGCGCGCAGGCGCAGCGGCTCGACGCGGCCGCCGTGCACGCGGCGCAGGGGGGCTTTCTGTGGGCCACGCTGCAGCGCCTCGGCGTGCGCGCGCACGACCTCGACGACGTGTATCAAGAGGTCTTCCTGGTGGTGCACCGGCGCCTCGGCGACTACGACCGGTCGCTGCCGCTGCGGCCGTGGCTCTTCGGCATCTGCGTGCGCGTGGTGGCCGCGTGGCGACGCCGCGCCCACGCGCGCCGCGAGGAGCTCACCGACGCCATGCCCGAGCGCTCCGCCGCCACGCCGTCGCCCGAAGAGGGCGCCGAGCGCGCGCTCGCAGCAGATACTCCAGTGCGTGCTCGACGAGCTCGACCTCGAGCGCAGGGCGGTGTTCGTGATGTACGAGATCGACGAGCTCCCGTGCGAGCAGATCGCCGCCATGATCGGCGTCCCCGTGGGCACGGTGCACTCGCGCCTCCACGCCGCGCGCAAGGAGTTTCAACGCGCCGCCGCCCGCTGGCAGGCGCGCAGCGGAGGCCCCCGATGAGCGACCCGCCCCGCCTGCGCACCCTGTCTGACGGAGAGGGTGATTTCGCGCGCTCGCTCCTCCGCAGCGCCGACCCCACGCGCGCCCTCACGGCCGCCGACGCCGCGCGCCTCAGCCCCCTCGTCACGAAGGCCGCCAGCGTCACCGCGTCGAGCGCGTGGCTCGCCCTCAGCGCCGCGCCGAAGCTCCTCGCGGCCCTCGCGCTCGTCTCCGCGGGCGCCCTCACCGTGCGCGCGCACCATCGCCCCCACGCGCCTCCGCAGG
>CAISKJ010001478.1 GCA_903885885.1 uncultured delta proteobacterium | reverse complement strand
GTTGCGGCCGACGCTCCGGTGGGTGCTCGCCACCGGCTATGACGGCGCCGTGGTGGACCTGTGCCGTGACCGGGCGTGCACGCGGGTGATCGAGACGCTCACGGTGACAGGGACGAGCGCGCGACCCACAGCCGACCTGCCTCCGGGGAGCGTCGTGTTCTGGCGCGTTCGCGGTCGCGTGGGCGCCTATGCCGACACGCTCTACGGTCCGACGTGGCTGTTTCACGTACCCGCGCGCAGCGCGAGCACCACCGTCGACACGAGCTTCCATCCGCATCTCGATGTGAATGGCGATGGCTACGATGATCTCGCGGTTGAGGAGCCCTATGCTTCGCCCGGTGGGCGCGGCTTGGCTGGTGTCGTCAATCTCTATCACGGAAGCAGTAGCGGTTTGCCCACAGCCCCCTCTCGCGTGTTGGAAAATGCCAGGGCACGGGTAGGTACCACCGCTAACAATGTTGGGCTCGTTGGGGGGGGAGGTGATGTGAACGGCGATGGTTTCGGTGATCTTGTGGTAACGACGGGGGAGGGTGGTGGGGCTACACTCACCTATTCATCCGCGAGCATTTATCTGGGCAGTTTGACGGGAGTGCAGACGAGCCCGCAGCGTGTGCTTGTCTTGCCCAGTGGCGTGACTTCTGTCAGCGCGGGAGACGTCAACGCAGACGGCTATGCCGATATCGTTCTCGGCTTTGAATCCGAGAGGATCGCTCGTGTATGGCTTGGTAGTGCCTCCGGGGTAGCTTCTTCGCCGCAGCGCGAACAGGCGGGCGGACCCTCGTGGGGGCACAGCGTGTCGATGGGCGGGGATGTGAATGGTGATGGTTACAGCGATCTTGTGATCGGCACCCGCGCCGGTGCTTCGGTGTATGCCGGTGATCTGTTGGGATTGAGCGCTAGCCCTCTCGCACAGATTGCGATTGCTTACGTCGGTGAAATATCTGCAGAGGGAGACCTTAACGCCGATGGATATGCCGATCTGGTTGTGGGACGCCCTCTCGAATCCAGCCCTCGTGGTGCCGTGAGTGTGCACCTGGGAGGTTCGGGAGGCGTTGCGGTAACGTCTTCTCAAGTTATTCTTGGACGATCCGTCGGCGAGTCAGGATTTTTCGGCGAAGTCGTCTCCGTTGTCGGCGACACGAACGCCGACGGAATCGACGATCTCGTCGTTGGCGCATGGCAAGAGTGGATCGGTTCAGGGTATCAACAAGGGGCCATGTATCTGTTCTTGGGCGGCGTTTCGTCGGTCGCCAGTGCGCCAACGCGCACGTACAGCGGAGACCAAGATGAGCAATCATTTGGAATCGTGCACCCGGCGTGGGGAGACTACAACGGTGACGGTCGCGGTGACGTTGCCCTTGGCGATCCAACGTGGTGGCCCGCCCCTCGCGTTCTCGTCTACCTCGGAGAGACGGGCGGTCTCGGCGCGACGCCGCACCGCGTTCTGAGCGGCCCTGCTGGACAGTTCTTCGGCTGGAGCGTCGCCCGTCTGGATGCCTTCGCGCCCGCACCGAACACGCGCGCCGCCTGTGAGCGCGCTCGCCTCTGCTGCTTCGGCTGAGCCCGGTCACTCTTCTGACAGGGGCGGCACCACGCCCGAATCGCACCCTCGATACCACCCATC
This sequence comes from uncultured delta proteobacterium, assembly GCA_903885885.1. Lineage (GTDB taxonomy): Bacteria > Myxococcota_A > Polyangia > Polyangiales > CAISKJ01. The sequence continues at coordinate 3,651 of CAISKJ010001478.1, read as the reverse complement.
ATCGCGAGCGCGAACACGGCGTCCGGCGCCGGTTCGCGCCTCCTGTCGGCGGCGCGCGCTTCGACGCCGATGCCGTTCTTCGAAGTCGTGATCGCGCGCAGTGCGCGACGCGATGGAGCCAATGCCTCCGTCATCGCAGTTTCCGCACGTCGGACGTGGGCGGCGCCTGCCGTCACGGGCGACAGCACGTTCCGCGCGCCATACCCCCATTGGAGTTGTGTTTTGTCAGGTGTCTCTTCTTGGGAAAATGAAGATTTTCTTCTGTTTCAAAGTGAGCAAATTGCTTTGTGAGTAGCGGTTTTTGACTGTGCCGCTTTGACCATACCCCATATGGGAGATTGTGGCGGCTTCGGGGACGGGGGCACTGTCGAGGTTGAGGTTCATCGGTGTCAGGCACAAACTCTGAGGCCCGCGGCGGTGGTGCGCGCGTGCGGCGCGCGTGCGGTGTTGGCGTCGTGGCGGCGGTGGCGCTCCTCGCGCGGCTGTCACCGGCGCTCGCGCAAGAGACGGCCATGAGCGCGTCGCGGGTGACGTTGCCGCAGGGGCCGGGCGCGATCGAGGGGCTCGGTGAGAACGCCGACGTCGATGTCAACCTCGGCCTCCTCGCGTACGGCGTGCCGATCGAGGTGCCCGCCGGTCAGGGCGGACTCGCGCCGACGCTGCGACTCGCCTACCAGTCGGGTGGGGGCGCCGACGTCGTGGGCATCGGGTGGAGCCTCACGACGCCATCGATTCAGCGCATGACGTCGCGGGGCCTTCCACGCTTCGCGCGCAGCGACCGCATGGCGGCCGACGGCGGCCAGGAGCTCGTGGCGGTAGATCCAGCGCGAGGCGTCTACCGCGCGCGCTACGAGGGGGGCTTCGTTCGCTACCTGTGGACGGTGGGCACCGACGGCGCCGCGGGCACATGGCGCGCGGAGTACCCCGACGGGCGCGTGGGCTACTTCGGGGCCGACGAGCTCGGACGCGCCGACGTGGCCTCCACCGAGGTGGGCGTTGGCGGTGTCTTTCGTTGGAGCCTCCGCGCGCTCACCGACACCCACGGGCACGTGGTGACCTACGGGTACCGTCGCAGCGGCGGGCGCAGCCTGCTCACGTCGGTGCGCTACGGAAGCGCCGACGGTAGCCGCTACGAGGTGCGCGTCGACTACGAGGCGCGGCCCGATCCGATCTCCGACGCGAAGAGCGGCGTCGAGCTTCGGCTCGAAGAGCGCGTGCGCGGGGTCACGGTGCTCGTGCGCGGCGAACAGCTGCGACGGTATGCCCTCGCGTACGAGCCCGAGGCGATTGCGGGAGGCGCCTCGCGCCTCGCGAGCGTCGCGCGCTATGGCGTCGGCGACGCGGGGCCGTACCCCGTGCTCCCGCGCTTTGCGTACAGCGCCGCGCTCCCCTGCCCGGGGGCAGACTGCGTCGCCCCGACCCTTCGCGCGATCGGCTCGGTCGGCGCCGACCTCCGCGCCGGCGGCGTCGACTTCGTCGACCTCGACGGCGATGCCCTGCCCGACTTTCTCGACACGCGCGGCGGCACCCACAGCGTGCGCCGCAACGCGCTCGATCGGTCGGGCGCGCAGATCTTCGCGGCTCCGACGGACAGCGCCGTCGCGCGCGGGGGCGCCTCCTCCCTCGGGCCGCTGGTGCAGCTCTTCGACTTCGACGGCGACGGCTTCGTCGATCTGCTCGACGGTACCGGCAATCGTGTGCTGCCCAATCGGGCTACGGGCGACTGGGGCGCTCCCGTGCCGGTGGCCGACGCGAACCTGCGAGACCTCTCGCGCGACGCCGACCTGCGGTACCTCGACTACGACGGCGATCGTCGCACCGACCTCGTGCACAGCGACCGGGGCTCGACGTGGTTCGTGCTGCGCCGGGCCGACGGAAGCTTCGACACCCGTGAGACGGCCGCGGAGCCGATGGGCTGGTCCTTCGCGAACGACGGCGTGCAGCTCGCCGACGTGAACGGCGACGGGCTTCAGGACGCGGCGCTCCTGCTCGACGGCGTGTTCGCTGCGCGGCTCTACCTCGGTCGCGGGCGCTGGGCGCCGCGGCGCGAGCTCGCGGGGATGCCTCCGGGCCTCCCGCTGTCGGCCACGCACGTCACCGACGTGAACGGCGACGGTCTCGCCGACCTCCTCGTCGTCGAGGCCGACCGGGTGCGCTACGCGCTCAACCGCGGCGGCACGCGCTTCGACGCGCTCCGCGACGTGCGCGCTGCGGCGGCGATCGCGGTGCCCGTGCGCACGGCGGACACCTCGCTCCGCCAGGTTGACATGAACGGCAACGGCTCGACCGACATCGTGTGGGTCAGCGCGTCGGGGGCCGTGACATATCTCGACCTCTTTCCGCAGCGGCCCAACCTGCTCGTTCGCATTGAGAACGGCATCGGTCGCGTGACCACGGTCGCCTACGGCTCATCGGTCGAGCACATGGCCCGCGACGGCGGGGCCTCGGGGTGGCGCCACCGCGTGCCCTTCCCGATGCAGGTGGTCGATCGCATCGAGGAGCTCGACAGCCGCAGCGGCGTGCGACAGCGGCGCGAGTTTCGCTACCACCACGGGTACTGGGACGGTGACGAAGCGCAGTTTCGCGGCTTCGAGGAGGTCGAGATCGCGCGGGCCGGCGACGCGACCAGCGAGGCGGGCACGGAGCGCTACGCCTACGACGTTGGTGCGCTCGATCGCTACCGCAAAGGGCTCCTGCTGTCGAAGACGGTGGAGAGCGCGGCGCGCGTTCTCAACGTGGAGCGCCACACCTACGCCGCGACGACGCTCGCGGAGGTCGGCGCCGCCTCGACGACGGTGCGCTGGTTCGCCGAGACGCAGCTGCGGCGCGAGGTGCGAGAGGGCGCCGCGGAGTCGGAGTGGGTGATCGTCGGCGAAGACTACGCCTACGACGGCTACGGCAATCGCACGCGGGTTGAGCGTCACGGTGTGTTGACGGTGGGCGGCCACGGATGCGCCCCGTGCGACCGCGACGCGTCGATCTACGGGGCTGCTTGCGGTGACGCCTGCCAGGGAGACGAGCGCCTCGAGGAGACCGAGTTCGTAAGTCCTACCCGGGCGAGCGGGCGATGGCTTCTGCGTCGCCCCGCCGTGGTGCGGCGTCGTGGGCGCGCGGGCGACGCGCTCTACGCCGAGGAGCGGAGCTACTACGACGGCGAGCCCTTTCGCGGGCTCGCGTTCGGCGAACTCTCGCGCGGCGACCTCGTTCGTACGGTGAAGCGCCTCGAGACCGACGGCGGCGGGTACCGCGACGTGGAGGTGACGCGCAACCGCGTCGACGTGCACGGCAACGTGGTCGAGACGCGCGACGCGAATGGGCATCGGCGGAGCTTCGAATACGACGGCGACGGCGTGCTCGCACTGGTGGAGCGCGCGCACTTCGACGATCGCGCCGCGCCGTACTCGCTGGCGATGCGCGTCGCGTGGCACCCGCTGCACGAGAAGGTCGTTCGCTCGGAGGATTGGGCCGTCGAGGGGCGCACGAGCGTCGCAGCCGCGCCCCTCACGCTGTACGCGTGGGACGCCTTCGGCCGCATGGCGGCCCTCGCGCGCCCCGGCGATGGGCTCGACGATCCGACGGAGCAGTGGCGCTACGAACTCGGCGCGCCGGTCAGTCGCATTGTTCACGTGGGGCGCTCGCGCTCGGCGTCGG
>CAISKJ010001477.1 GCA_903885885.1 uncultured delta proteobacterium | reverse complement strand
GAGGGCCTTCTCGTCGTCGCCGGGCGCCTCGGCCGCGGCGGCCTTGCGGGCCTCGAACTCGTCGCGGGTGATATCGCCCGAGCGCTTGCCCTTGACCGCGTCGGTGAGGGCCGTGAAGAACGCCCCCGCGGAGGCGTAGCGTTCGGCGGGGTCCTTCGCGAGGGCCTTGAGCACGGCGGCGTCGACCTCGCGGGTGACCCATCCGCGCGGGGCGATCTTGCTCGGCGCCTCGGGGGCCTCGCTCGCGTGGGCGATCACCAGGTCGAAGGGCGTGGCGGCCGCGGGGTACAGGGGCTTGGCCGTGAGCACCTCCCACGCGAGCACGCCGAGGCTGTACACGTCGGAGCGCGCGTCGGCCGGCGAGCCCGTGCGAATGCGCTCGGGCGCGAGGGCCCGCGCCGTGCCGGCGAGCACCGTGAGGCTGCCCCCGTCGACGCCGGGGCGCGCGCCCAGGAGGCGGTCGATGGCGAAGTCGACGAGCACGGCGGCGAGCTGGCCGTCGCGGCGCACGAGCATCACGTGGTCGGTGCGGATGTCGCCGTGCGCGAGGCCCGCGGCGTGCACCTCGTCGAGGCCCTCGCACAGCGCCTGGAGCACGTTGCGCGCCTCGTTGATGTGCATGGCGCCCGCGCGGCCGAGGCGCGCCGAGAGGAGCTGCCCGTCGATGTGCTCGCACACGAGGTACGGGCGCCCGTCGGCGAGCACGCCCGCGGCGATGACCCGCTGCACGGCGGAGTGCTCGACGGCCTTGAGCGCGCGCTGCGCGAGGAGGAAGCGCTGGAGCCCGCGGCGGTCGCGCGCGCGGCCCTCGCGGAGCACCTTGAGGGTGACCTGGCGGCTCTCGGGGCCCACGGCGAGGTACACCGTGCTGATGCCCTCTTCGTGCAGGCGCTTCGAAACCCGGTAGCCCTCGACGACGGTGCCCGCGGGCAGGTCGTCGGCGTGGCGGCCCTCGAACACGGCGCGCAGGCGGCCTTCGGCGCCGCGGTCTTTCAGGGCGATCGCGTCGGCGAGCGCCTCGTGCAGGTCGTCGCGGTACGAGCGCTCGACGAGGGCACGGGCGTAGGCCCCGCGCGCGGCGCCGGGGGCGACGTCGTCGGGCGAGAGGCCCAGGAGCTCTCGCGTGATGCGGTGCATCTCATCGAGGTCGAAGAGCTGCTCGAATTCTTGACGAAGGATGTCTGCAGGCGTGGCGGATGCCATGGGCGACGTGAACCTCGGGTGGGGATGAGGGCGGCTCTAAAGCGGCGGGATCGTACACAAACGCTCGCGCTTGAACAGCACTACCGACCGGAGCGGGCGCCGCGCGGGCGAGCCTCGGCGGGCCTGTCGATTTTGCTATCGTGGCGGCGATGACGCGCCCGCGCACCGACGCGCTCCGCCCGTGGGGTGGCTGCGCTCCCGCGGAGGGCGCGGCGCTCCGTGGGCCGCGAGGCCGAGCAGACGCTGCTCCGCGCCGCGCGGGGCGCGCACCGACGCCGCCGCCGACCGACGCGCGCGGCTCACGGGTGGCCCCTGGCGGGTGGCGGCGGCTACAAATTCGCCGTCTCTCGGCGCGTCTCGCTACGCTGCCGATGATGTCGTTGCGCATCGTCTCCGCGGCCCTCGTCGCACTCGCGCTCGCACGCTCGGGCGTGGCCTCGGCGCAGTCGACGCCGCGCTCGGTTCGCGCCGTGCGCCCCGCGCCCGCCGCGACGCCGGTGCTCGACGTGCTGCACCGCATCGAGGGGCGCCTCCGCACGACGCGCTACACGCATGTGACGCACGTCGACGAGGCCGCGGGGCGCTACGACTTCGACTGTTCGGGGATGGCCGCGTGGGTGCTCGCGCGCGCGGCGCCCCACGCACACGCCGCGGTGATGCGCTTCAACGGCCGCGGGCGCCCCGTGGCGAGCAACTACCACGACGTGATCGCCGCCGCGCCGGTCGAACGCCCGCGCGACGGCTGGCTGCGCGTCGCCCACGCGAGCGAGCTGCGGCCCGGCGACGTGATCGCGTGGCGCCGCCCGCCCGCCGTGGCGTCGCGCAACACCGGCCACGTGCTCTTCGTGGCGGCAGCGCCGCGCCGCCTCGACCGCGACGGGCGCCGCTTCCTCGTGCGCGTGGCCGACGCGACGTCGATCCCCCACGGCGACGACACGCGCCCCCGCCAGCACCAGAGCGGCTTCGGCTACGGCACCATTCTGCTCAGCCTCGACGACCCGCGCGGCGAGGTCACGGCCTACGGCTGGTACGGCCTCGCGACGCGCATCGATTTTCGCACGCACCTCGCGCTCGGCCGCCCCGTGCGCTGAGGGCTACGCGCGCACGCCCAGCTTCGCGGCGAGGCGCTCGTACGCGCGGCGCACCGCGCGAAAGTCGTCGGGGTCGCCGCCCTGGTCGGGGTGCGTCTCGAGCGCGCGCTTGCGAAACGCGCGCTTCACCTCGTCGATCGTGGCGCCGGCCTCGAGG
>CAISKJ010001476.1 GCA_903885885.1 uncultured delta proteobacterium | reverse complement strand
TACACGTCGACGCGCTGATCGACGGGTTTGCCCGCGGCCTGCTCGGGCGACATGTACTCGGGGGTGCCGAAGATCATGCCGGTGCGCGTGAGCTTCTTGCTACCCCCCTCGGCGGAGCCCGTGATGTCTTTCATCTGGGCGATGCCGAAGTCGACGATCTTGACCACCTCGCGGCCGTCGTCGGTGCGCACGAGAAACACGTTCTCGGGCTTCATGTCGCGGTGCACGATGCCCTTCTGGTGCGCGGCCTGGAGCGCGCGGCACACCTGAACGGCAACCTCGATGCCGCGCTCCTGCGACACGACGCCGTCGCTCTGGAGCACGTCGGCGAGGTCGGTGCCCGTGAGCAGCTCCATCGCGATGTAGAAGCTGCTGTCTTCGGTCTGGCCGTAGTCGGTCACGTCGAGCACGTTCTCGTGCTTGATGCGCGCGGCGCTCTTGGCCTCTTGCGTGAAGCGCGCGACCACGTCGGGGCGGCGGGCGAAATCGTCGCGGAGCACCTTCACCGCGACGCGCTTCTCGAGGCGCTCGTCGATGGCCTCGTACACCACGCCCATGCCGCCCTCGCCGAGGCGGCGCAGCACCTTGTAGCGGCCCGCGACGGTCGCCCCCACGAGGTTGCGCTGACCGTCTTCGTCGTGGGTGGGCTGCTGGGCGGCGGGCACCGGGGCCTTCATGGCGATCGTCGGCGAGTCGATCAACATGTCGGGCTCGGGCGGGGCGCTCGACGAGGGGGCTGGCATTCGCATCTCTGTGCTGATGGCGGGGAGGCGCGAGGGCGCCGAAATGGTGTCGCGGCTCGTGTCGAGCGCGAGCCCGCCATGCGAGGGGAGCGGCCGCGCGGGGTGGCGAATGGTCTCGTTGACGTCATCGCCCGGGGCGAAGCCCTGCGGCGCCGACACGCCGCGCGCAGGCGTCGGCGCCTGCAGCGCCGTGGCCCCGAGGGCCGTGATGGGCTGCGACGAGAGCACCGCGGCGCCGAGGCCCGCGCCCATCCCCAACCCCCCCGCAGGACGCTGCCCCGCCCGCGGCGCTCGCGCCTGCAGGGGGCTCCCGTCGGCCTCGCAGAAGACCCGCCCGTCTTCGTACTCGCGGCTGCACTGCGGGCAATACTTCATGGGGTCGTCACGAGAAGAAGCTAACCCTCACAACGCAAAATCGCGGAACCAATCTGCGCGACGGTATCACCGGGTTCGTTCGTGGGTCAAACGCGCGTACACCCCTGTGATAGCGTTCGCCGCGCACCATGAGCCGCATCGCGCTGCTGCCGCCCGACGTCGCCAACCAGATCGCCGCGGGCGAGGTGGTCGAACGCCCCGCCTCGGTCGTGAAGGAGCTCGTGGAGAACTCCCTCGACGCCGGCGCCGAGGCCATCACGGTCTCCCTCGACGGCGGAGGCCTCGCGCGCCTCGCGGTCACCGACGACGGCATGGGCATGAGCCCCGACGACCTTCGCCTCGCGGTGGTGCGCCACGCCACCAGCAAGATCCGCTCGGCCGACGACCTCGTGGG
>CAISKJ010001475.1 GCA_903885885.1 uncultured delta proteobacterium | reverse complement strand
TCGAGGTCGCGCACCACGGGAGCGTCGTCGCGCGACGGTCGCCGCGCCGTGGCGCCGTAGCGCGCCGCGAGCCCCTGCATCGCGCGGGCGTGGCGCCGCTCTTCGGGGATCGCCCGGCGCGCGGCGCGCTGCAGCGAGGCGGGCGCGCCGTGCGCGGCGAGCTCGCGCGCGAGGCGACGAAACGCGCGCACGGAGCCATGCTCGAGGGAGGCCATGACCGCGAGGAACTCCCCCGCGCTGCGGCCCGCGGGGGCCCCGGTGTGCACGCCCGCGGTCTCGCGCCCGCCCGGGCAGTAGGATTGATAGTGGCAGATGGTGCCCGCGCCGCCGTCGGCCGTGGAGGGCTCGCACCCGCTGATCGCGTACCAGGAGGGGGCGTCGACGGGCCGCGGGGGGCACAGGCTCGCGCACACGTCGGCGTCGCTCACCGCGGCGTCGCTCACCGCGGCGTCGCCCGACGGCGGCCGCGCGCCCCCGTCGTCGCCCCCGGCGAGGGGCACAAACACGCTGCGCGGCTGGCAGTCGATGCCGCCGCCCGTCGACGGGGGCTTCACGCTCGGATCGCTGTCGGAGCAGCCGCCCGCCGCGAGCGCAGCGACCACCAGGGCCTGGAGAGAGGTACGGTTTCGGTGCATCACAGACGACAGGTGCCTCACGCGGCGCCGCGCCGTCAAGCGCGTCATCGGCCCTCTACGAAGCCTTCTCCGCGCGCGCGCTGGGCGCCTCTCGCGCGGGCTCTGCCTCGCCCTCGTCGACGGCACCCTCGTCGACCGCGCGCACGCCCGTGGGGGCGCGCAGCGCGGTGGTGAGGCCCGGCGCGATGCGCTCGATCCACGACCGCATGCCGGGGTTGGCCGCGAGCTCGGCCTCGATGCGCTCGCGCTCGCCGTCGGCTTCGAACACCCCCGCCTCGCCCCGCAGCAGGGCCACCAGGAGCTCGCCGTGGCGCGGGAGGTACGCGTCGTCGCCGCGGCTGTCGGCGAGCGCGCGGGCCAGCGCGCGGTCGCCGAGGCGCAGCGCCACGACGATGCGCACCAGCAGCGTGGCGCCCGTCGCGAAGGCGTACGCGGGGTACTTCTGCGCGAGGAGCTCGAGCTCGGCGAGGGCCTCGTCGGTGCGCCCCAGCGCGGCGAGCACGCGGGCCCGCAGCGCCACGAGCGACGGGAGGTGAAAATCGCCCAGGGCGGCCTCGAGCGAGCGGTTCTTGAGCGCCCGGCCGAAGGCGCCGTCCACGTGGGCGAGGGCCCCGTCGAGGTCGTCGCGCAGCTCGGCGTGCAGCGCGAGCTCGGCCCGCGCGAGCGAGGCGTAGAGGTTGGGCGTGGCGCGGCTCACACCCGTGAGCATCACGTCGGCCTCGTCGCGGTGACCGTCGGCGTAGCGGGCCCGCGCGTCGCGCAGCACCCGGGTGAAGCCCACGTTGCGGCGAACGAGCAGCGCGATCATGGCGACCACGAGGGCGAACATCGCCCAAGGCCCGACGGCTCCGACGCGACCGTGCGCCGCGAGCGTGCCGAGCCCCGACACCGCCACCACCGCGAGGCCCGCGAGCACGCCC
>CAISKJ010001474.1 GCA_903885885.1 uncultured delta proteobacterium | reverse complement strand
TCGGGGTGCGTCTCGAGCGCGCGCTTGCGGAACGCGCGCTTCACCTCGGCGATCGTCGCGCCCGCCTCGAGGCCCAGCACGGCCCACGACGACGCGCGCTGCGCGGGGTCGACGGCGCGCGGTCGCTCGGGCGCCGCGGTGCGCTGCGTCGGCAACGGGGGCGCCTGCTCGCCGCGGAGCACGCGGTTCCACGCGCGGGCCCAGTAGGGCTCGATGACCACGAGGTGACGCCCCGCCACGCGCTGCGCCTCGTCGAGCGCCTCTTCGGGCGTGCGCGCGCCGCCGTTGGAGGCGTCGGGCTTGCGAAAGGGGCTGTGCTGCGGGGCGCTCGTCCACCACGCGGCCCAGAAGTATCGGCGCCGCTGCGTAGGGGTGATCGAGCAGACGGCGGTGGCGAGGTCGGGCATCGGGCGCGGGAGCTTCGCACACGCCGCGCGCGCCGTCTCCGCAGGCCCGCGTGATCGCTACTCGCCCGCGTACACGCCGGCCTCGATCGTCTGCTGCACCGTGGGCGCCACGGCGCCGTGAAACTCGTAGCCCGTGCGCGCCTCGAGCGCGTCGACGCTGAGCGCGTAGCGGTGCCAGTCGGCGCCCGCGCTGCCGTCGTTGGGCATGTCGACGGCCACCACCGGCGTCGACGGCGTGACCGCTTCGACGCCTGCGCCGCGCGGAACGAGGGTGATCACCTTCCACGTCGAGCTCGGCACCGCGACGCGCCGCGCGGGGTCGGCGCTGCGCCCGATGGAGGGGCAGCTCGCGTTGGGCGTGTTGCCGGCGGCGTCGAGGTCGGTGGCGCACGCGCGGGGCCACGTGGCGCCCGCGACGATGTAGAGGTCCCACCCGCGCGCGGCCATGGCGACGGACCATCGCTCGAGCGACTCCCACGGGCCGGCGTTGAGGTCGTGGCGCTGCGGCACGATGTTGGTCGTCACGAAGGTGGCCGCGTTGTCGTCGACGGTGGCCGTGCGCTCGGCCGAGGGGCATAAGTGACCGTGATCGAAGCCGCTCCCCGCATAATCGTTGTGCATGACGCGGTACACGCCGCCGGGGAGCTGCGGGTCCGGCGCGAAGCGCTGGCGGGTGCGCCCCACGCTCCCCACGTCGGCCGCGGTGAGGCGCCAGGCCACCCAGTTGGGCGCGTTGCGAAAGCGGTTGTACGACACCACGTACTGGGGCTTGGTGAGCACCAGCTCGTCTTGCGGCGATGCGTCGTAGGGGGCGCCGAGCGCGACGTGCGAGCCTGTCGCGACCTCGCCTTGCGGCAGCGACGGGGGCGCGCGGGGCGACGGGCGCGCGCCCTCGACGAGCCGATCGAGGTCGCAGCCGAGGGCGGCGACGAGGGCGAGGCCGGGGCGGCGCATCGCGGGGCGGCGCTCAGCGCGCGACGTCGAGCACCACGCGCATGCGGGCGCGGCCCTCGCGCACGCGGCTCACGGCGTCGTTGGCGCGCGCCATGGGCATCGACTCGGTGATGGGCGCGATGCGGTGCTGCGCCGCCGTGGCGAGCATCGTGCGCATCGTGGCGGGGCTGCCGATCACGCTGCCGGTCACCTTCTTCTGCTCGTCGAGGAGCGGGTCGACGCTCACCGTGAGCGGCGCGTTGGGCACGCCGATGAGGCAGAGCGTCCCTTCGAGATCGAGGACCTTCATCCATTCCGTCCACGGGAGCGAGGCGTGCGTGGTGACGAGCAGCAGGTCGACGACGCCGCTCGGGAGCGCGCCCTTCGCGTCGACGAGGTCGCGCGCGCCGAGGCCCAGCGCGAGCTCGCGCTTGGAGAGGTCGGGGTCGAAGGCGATCACCTCGGCGCCCATCGCCGCCGCGAAGCGCACCGCCATGTGGCCGAGGCCGCCGACGCCCACCACGCCCACGCGCACGCCCGCCTTCGCGCCGAGGCGCTCGAGCGGCGAGAACACCGTGAGCCCCGCGCAGAGGAGCGGCGCCGCCGTGGCCGCGTCGAGCCCATCGGGGAGCTCGAACGCGAAGCGGCTGTCGACGCGCACGCTGGTGGCGAAGCCGCCCTGACGGCCCACGCAGGTGCGCTGCTTGCCGCCCGTGCACAGGTGCTCGCGCTTCGAAGTGCACGCCGCGCAGTGGCCGCACGCCCCCGCCTGCCAGCCGATGCCCACGAGCGCGCCCTCGGCGAGCGTCGCGTCGGGCCCGCGGCGCGTCACGCGGCCCACGATCTCGTGGCCCGGAACGAGCGGGCGCTTCACCTCGCCCCAGTCGCCGTCGAGCAGGTGAACGTCGCTGTGGCACACCGAGCAGTGGGCCACCTCGACGTCGATGTCGTGCCCTTCGGGGGCGCTGAGGTCGGGCAGGGTGATCGGTTCGAGCAGCGACCGCGACGCGAGCTGCGCGTAGGCGTGAATGGGTGAGCGCATGGTAGGGGCGCGGACTATCGCGCGATCGACGGCGGCCTCGCAAGCCACGCCGTCGTGCGGGGAATTTGCCCGTCGCCGCGCCGCGGGTGCATTCCCCGTTCTACCTATGCCCATGCTCCTCGGACTCGGCGTCACGTTCGGGCTGCTGGCCCTGTACATCCACTCGCGCCCGTCGGCCTTTCGCTACGAGCGGTCGCTCACGAGCGACGCGCCTGCGGCGGCGCTCCACGGGCTCATCAACGACTTTCACAACTGGGCGCAGTGGTCGCCCTGGGAGAAGGCCGAGCCCACCGTGCAGAAGACCTACGACGGCCCCACGACGGGCGTCGGCGCGAAGTACCACTGGCTCGGCAAGCGGACCGGTGAGGGTCGCATGACCATCGTCGCCTCGGAGCCCTCGCGCATCGACATCGACCTCGTGTTTATCAAGCCCATCGCCGCGCACAACAAGGCCACCTTTACGCTCGAGCCCGACGGCGCGAACACGAAGGTGACCTGGGTGATGGAGGGCGAGAGCAACTTCATGAGCAAGGCCTTCGGCCTCGTGATGAACATGGAGAAGATGCTCGGCAAGGACTTCGACAGCGGGCTCGCCGCGATGCGCGACGCCGCGAAGAAGGGCTGAGCGCCCCGCTCCACCGATGCGCGCGTCACATCGCGCCGCGGCCCTGAAAGGTGCAGTAGCTGGGGTAGCCCGTCGGGAGCCCCGCGGCCCACGGCGCGCCTGCGACGCCGCGCGGGTGCGCCGAGAAGAACTCCACGATGCGCTGCCCCATGAGGCCCGTGGGCACGGTGTGTCCGCGGCCGTGGTCGCAGGCGATCACGTCGTGGCCGCGCGCGCGGAGCCACGTGCTGTCGTTGGCGGCGAAGACGTTGAAGCGCGCCGTCGCGACCACGAGGTTGAACGTGTCGGTGGCGCCGCCGCTCACGAGGAGCTGCGGGTACGGGTTGCGCGTGGTGAGGTCGGGCCACGACACGAACGACCGGAGAACACCGAGCGTGTCGGGGTTGGCGGGGTTGGCGAAGTAGCCGCCGGAGAAGCTCACCACGGCGGCGAGCTGGTCGCCGCGCAGCACGCCGAGCAGGTCGCTCATGATGGCGCCGGCGGAGAACCCCACGGTGTACACGCGGTCGCGGTCGATGCCGTAGCGCTCGTCGAGGCAGCGCAGCGCGGCGTCGAAGAGGCGGGCCTCGCGGTTGGGCCCGGTCACGCTGAGCTGGTCCCAGTCGAGGCCGGGGGGCGCCGTGGTGGGGCCGAGGTGCGTCGACTCGGGCGTCACGAGAATGAAGGGCATCGTGGCGTTGCCCACCAGCGGCGCGAGCAGCCCGTTGAAGTTGCGCGCGGTGTCGCCGAGGCCGTGCCAGTTGAACACCACGGGCCAGCGGCCGCCCGGCGCCGTGGCCCCCGACGGGAGCGTGAGGATGAACTCGCGCGGCGCCCCGTCGACGTTGAAGCCCGTGACCGTGCCCGCGCGAAACGCGTCGCAGGAGTCGGTCATCAGCGGCGGCTCGACGACGTCGGGCGTCGCGGGGACGTCGGGCGTCGCGGGGACGTCGGGCGTCGCGGGGACGTCGGGCGTCGCGGGGACGTCAGGCGTCGATGCGTCGGGGCTGACGGCGCTGTCGGGGGCGCCCGATGCGTCGGGCGTCGTCGCGGGCGTGACGAGGTCGGTGCCGCATCCCGCGAGGCTGGCGAGGAGCAGGCCTGCGAGCGCGTGCTTGAGCTGGGGCATGGTGGGCGACATCGGTGCGACGCTCTCCGTGGTTCAGATGAGGTGGTGGCGCGGTGCCCCTCAACGAGGCGCGTGGGGAGCGCGATGATAGCCGCAACCGCAGCCCGTTTCGCGCTAATGATCGCGACGATGCGCGCACCCCCCTTCACGCTCTGCGCGGCGCTCCTCCTCGGCACCCTCGGGGCCGAGGCCAACGGGCGCTTTCCGGCGGCGCAGTTCGTCACGCTGGGCCCCGGCGCACGCGGCGAGCGCATCGCGCTGCGCACCACCTTCGGGCTCGTGGTGAGCGCCGACGCGGGGCGCACCTGGTCGTGGCTCTGCGAGGAGCTCTTCGAGTACAGCAACGGCGCCCCGTGGGATCCTCCCCTCGCCTGGGGCGGCGCGAGCGCGGGGGCGCCGCTCTTCGTGGGCATCCCCGACGGGCTCATGCGCACGGGCGACTTCTGCGCGTCGGCGCGCGTGCCCGAGGCCGCGACGGACTTCACGGGCGACGTCACCACGAGCCCCGACGGCTCGACCGTGTACTGGGTGGCCTCGAACGGCGCGACGCCCAACCGGGTGATCGTCTCGCGCGACGGCGGCGCCACCTTCACCGCGGGCGCCACGATGCCCGACGGGGTGCTCCCGCTCACCATCGAGGCGGGCGGCGCCGACGCGCGGCGCGTGTACATCACCGGCGTCACGCTCAACGGCGCGTCGGTGTTTCTTCGCTCGGACGATGGCGGCGCGACGGTCGCGAGCCTCCCGCTCGACCTGCAGGGCGGCCGCGACGCCTACCTCGCGGGCGTCGACGCGACCAACCCCGACGTGGTGTACGTGCGCTCGTCGCTGCCCGGCGACGACGCGGGCCTCCCCGGCGGCACGCTGCTCCTGCGCTCGCGCGACGGCGGACGCAGCTTCGCCACGCTGACGCGCACCGTGGGCCCCATGCTCGGCTTCGCGCTCTCGGGCGACGGGCGCACCGTGTGGGTGGGCGGCCCCGACGCGGCCGACCGCCTGCGCCGCTCCGACGACGGCGGGATGACCTTCTCCCGCGTCAACGACCTGCGCGTGCTGTGCCTCCGATGGCACGGCGGATCGCTCTACGCCTGTGCCCCCTTCGCGAGCGAGGGCTTCGCGCTGGCGCGCTCCGACGACGGCGGCCGCACGCTGTCTCCGCTCGTTCAGTTTTCGTCGATCGTTGGCCCGCCCGCGTGCCCCGCGACGAGCCCGAGCGCGTCGACCTGCGCGCCGCGATGGCCCGCCGTGCGCCGCATGTTCACGCCCGACGAAGACGCCTCGGTCTCCCGCGACGCGGCCACCGACGCGGGCGTTTCGCCCCTGCGCCCGACGCGTGCGCGTGCGGCGCGAGCACCGCGTCGCGCGCCTCGTCGGCGTGGTGCGTCGTCGCGTTTGCCCTCTTCGCAGCGCGGCGCTTTCGTGTGAAGCGTCGACGCGCCACGCTCCATTCACACGCTTAAGAGGAGAACTATTGATGAAGTCTTCGAATCGATGGCTGAGTCTGCTGCTCGCCGCCTTCATCGCGGGGGGCTGTGGGTCCAGCGAGCTCTCGGGCAGCGTCGGCGACGGCGCCGCGCCGGGCGACTCGCCGCCTACGACCGATGTCATCCCGGGTGAAGACGTTCCGCCGGGCACCGACGTCGTCCCGGGTGAAGACGTGCCTCCGGGCGTCGACGTCATCCCCGGCGAAGATGTGCCCCCGGGCGAGGACGTGCCCCCCGGCGTCGATGTGCCCCCGGGCGTCGATGTGCCGCCGGGCGTCGACGTGCCCCCGGGCGTCGACGTGCCTACGGGCGTCGACGTGCCGCCGGGCGTCGATGTGCCTCCCACGATGGACGTGCCCGTCGTCATCGATGTGCCCGCCGTCGATGTGCCCCCCACGATGGACGTCCCTGTCGTCATCGACGTGCCCGTCGTCGACGTGCCGCCCGCGATGGACGTGCCCGCCGACACCGCGTGCACCGACCCCGCGGCCACGCGCTGCGGCACCGCCTGCGTCAACACCCAGACGAGCGCCACCAACTGCGGCGCCTGCGGCCGCGCGTGCGCCGCGGGTCAGGTGTGCAGCTCCGGCGCGTGCACCACGTCGTGCACCGGCGGGCTCAGCGCGTGCGGCGCGAGCTGCGTCGACCTCCGCAGCGACAGCGCCAACTGCGGCCGCTGCGGCGGCGCGTGCGTCAACGGCAGCGTGTGCTCCGGCGGGGCTTGCGTGTGCCCCGAGGGCCAGGGCATCTGCGCGGGCTTCTGCGTCGACACCCGCAGCGACGCGCGCAACTGCGGCGCCTGCGGTACGGTGTGCGCCGCCGGTCAGGTGTGCGCCGCGGGCGCGTGCCGCGTGAGC
>CAISKJ010001473.1 GCA_903885885.1 uncultured delta proteobacterium | reverse complement strand
GACGGCCCAGTGCGCGACGGCGCCCGGCGTGGGGGGCACGGCGGCGGCGCGGTCGATCCACGCGGACAACTCGGCGATGCGGCCCGCGCGGCCGCGGGCGGTGCCGGCCTCGCCGGCGGCGCGGAACCACTCGGCGGAGCCCTCGGGCAGGAGGCGCATGGCCTCGTCGGCGCATACCGCGGCCTGCTGGGGTTCGCCGCGCCACAGCCGCGCCTCGGCCTCGACGAGTCGCAACAGGCCTTCGGCGCGGTCGATCGCGCCGACGTCGTCGGCGTCGCTGCGGGCGCGCGCGCAGTGGGTGATGCCCGCGGCAGCGTGGGCGAGGGCGGCGTCGAGGTCGTGGCCCTCGAGCGATTGGCGCGCGGCCTCGAGGAGGCACAGCGCGGCGTCGGCGGAGCGCCCGCCGCGGGCGAAGTGGTCGGCGAGCACGAGGGGATTGGGCTCGCCCGCAGCGCGGAGCCACGCGCCCGCGAGGGTGTGCCCCGTCGCGAGGTCGCGCCCGGTGAGCATGGCGTAGGCCGCGACGCGCAACAGGTCGTGGCGAAACGCCCACTCGACCTCGCCGGGAAACCGCGGCCGCGCGTGGCGCTCGATCACCTCGCGGCGCGCGAGCTCGTCGAGCCACTCGTCGACCGCGGCGAGGTCCGCGGGGGTCGCGCCGGGGGTCGCACCACGACCGCCCAGCAGGGCCGCCACGCCGCCGCGCCAGAACACCTGCCCGAACACGCTCGCGGCGCGGAGCACGCGGCGCGCCTCGGGCTCCATCGCCTCGACGCGGGCCTGCACCATCGCGACGACCGACTCGGGCAGCGCGTCGGCGCCGCGCACGCTCGCGCGCAGCAGCTCTTCGAGGAACAGCGGCGAGCCGTTGGCGCGCTCGATGAGCCGCGCGACGAGCGCGCCGTCGGCGTCGTTGCCGAGGGCCGCGCGGCACAGGCGCTCGGCGGACTTCTTCGCGATGCCGCCCACGCGGAGGGTCTGCGCCCCCGCGGTCTCCCAGAGCTTCGGAAAGGCGTCGTAGAGCTCGTCGCGCCCGATCGCGAGGGCCATCCACGGTCGGTCTGCGTGGTGCTTGAGCGCCTGCTCGACGAAGCGCATCGAGACGGGATCGCCCCAGTGCGCGTTGTCGAACACGATCACGAGCGGGCGCAGGCGCGACTCGGCCGCGACGAGCTCCTCCCACGCGGCGAGCATGGCGTCGCCCATCCATTGCGGGTCGGCGCGCGCGGCGGCGAGCTCGGGCGCATCGACGTCGTCGAAGGGCACGCCCGCGAGCTCGGCCACCCACGCGAGGAGCGACGCCGCCTCCGTGGGCGCCCGGCCCGTCGCGAGCACCGGGCCGAAGCGCTGCCGGATGCGGTCGCGCGCGACCGGGAGCTCGCGCGCGCCGAGCACGCCCGCGGCGTTGCGCAGCATCGGCGCGATGAGCCCGAAGGGGCCGCCCGCGCCCACGGGATCGCCGCGCACGAGCCACACGGTGACCCCGTCGGGGCCGAAGCGGGCGCGGGTGCGCGCGAGAAACTCCGACGCGAGGCGCGTCTTGCCGATGCCCGCGGGGCCCGTGATCACCACCGCGGTGGCGGCCTCTTCGGCCACGGTTTGACCGAGCAGCGCCTCGAGCGTGGCGAGCTCGCGCTCGCGCCCCACGCAGGGCACCTCGTGCCCGAGGAGCGGCGGCGCCGACGACGCTTCGGGCTGCGCACGATCGGCCGCGTCCATCTCGTCGTAGGGCTTCAAATAGGTACCATCGCGCGATCGTTCGAGCTCGAACGAACCCGCGAGGAGCGAGGCCGTCATCTCGTCGAGCGCGACCCCTTCAGCGCCGTCGACCCGTCGCCGCGCGGCCTCGACCAGCGCGAACGCCCGGTCGACGGCCTCGCCCACGGGCCACCCCTCGTGCAGCTCGGCGCGCCCCGTGACCAGCGCCACCGGCGCCG
>CAISKJ010001472.1 GCA_903885885.1 uncultured delta proteobacterium | reverse complement strand
GGTGGCCCGCTGGAGCGCGCAAGACGAGGCCCGCCACGTGGCCTTCGGCATGGCCCACCTCGCGCGTCACTGCGAGCGCGACCCCTCGCTGCGCGGTCGCCTCGCGATGGCCGTCGCGCGCCGCCACGGCGCGTTGCAACACACCGCGGGGCTCAACGAAGAGGTCTTCGACGCGCTGGTTCTCCTCGCGGCGGGCGGGTGGTCGCCCGAGGCCATCGGGCGCGGCCACGACGCGGTGACCGGGCTTCAGCGCGAGATGGACGACCTGCGCCAGCGGCGCCTGCGCAAGCTGGGCTTCGAAGCCGCCGAGGCCGCGGCGCTCTCCGCGTTGCACACCCGCAATTTTATGTAGTTTGCGTCACTGGCACTGGTCGGCCTGGGTGGCCCACTGCGGTCCGCGCGCGCACACGCTCAGGTACGGGCCGCGGGCCCACGAGCCCGCCACGCAGCGGTTGACGTTGCCGCACCAGCCGCAGCCCTCGATGCCCACGCACGACGCGCAGTTGCTCGCGCGGGCGCAGCGGTCTTCGCAGTGGTCGGCCTCGGAGACCCACTCGGGGCCGCGCGCGCAGGCGCGCGACGTGGGGCCCGAGGCCCACGAGCCCGAGAGGCAGCGGTTGACGTTGTTGCACCAGCCGCAGCCGTCGGCGGCCACACACGACGAGCAGTTGCCGTTGCGCGCGCAGGGGTCGCCCGAGCTCACCGGATCGGGTGACGGCGTAGGCGGCGGAGGTGGCGGCGGTGGAGGCGGAGCAGGCGCGCCGAGGTCGACGGCGGGCGCGCCGAGGTCGAGCGGGGCCGCGGGGTGATCGACGACGGGCGCGCCGAGGTCGGGCGGGGCGACGGGGCGATCGGGCGGCGGCGCGACGACCGTGGTCGACGCGTCGGCGGGCGGGCTCGACGCGTCGACGGGCCCCGGGACGAAGACCGCGGGCACATCGCGCGTGAGCGGAGCGATCGTACGCGTCGACGATCCGCCCTGCGGCGCCAGCACTGCGGGAGCGCCCGGCGTCGGCGCGGCGTCTGCACCGGGCGGCGGCGGCGCGAGGGCCGCGTCGATCACCGCACCGACCTGCGACTCCATCTGCGCGTCGGGCTCGGCCGGCGCGCGCGTGAAGGCCCACGCGGCGACGACAACAACGGCCGACGCCGCGAGCGCGCCCGCGATGACGAGGCCCGTCTTCGAGCGCCGCGGCGTAGGGGCTGCCGGCGGCTGCGGCGCGCCCGCGGAGGCGTTGGCGAGGAGGCTCGCCGCGGGCACGGCCATCGTCGCCGGGATCGGTGACTGCGGGAGCGCATCGCCGCGCGAGACCCCCGTCGGAGGGAGCGCGCCCGCCACGGGGTGTGACATATTCTGTCCCGCCATCGCGACGGGGCCGAGCGGGGATGCGAGGAGGGCGAGGAGCGGCGCCACGGCCTCGCCGGCGTCGCGGTAGCGCGCGGCGGCGTCGCGGTCGACGCAGCGGGCGAACCACGCGTCGAAGCCCGGGGGCAGCCGCGCGGCCACGCCGAGCTGGGCGGCGCGCTGGCTCGCCGTGGGGAGCGCGTCGATGAGGAGCTCGCGGATCATGGCGCCGATGGACGCGTCGGGCTGCGTCGGCGTGAGCCAGAAGTAGCGCCCCGTGAGGAGCCAGAAGGCGATGAGCCCGAGGGCCCACACGTCCGTCGCGGGCGAGACGGGGAGGGCCGCGTCGGTCTGCTCGGGGGCCATCCACAGGGGCGAGCCCATGGCGCTCGTCGTGTGGCTCGTGCGCACGGCGTAGAGCAGCCGCGCGATGCCGAAATCGAGCACCTTGACCATGAAGGCGACGCCGTCGCGCCGCGCCGTGGCGAGAAAGATGTTCTCGGGCTTGAGGTCGCGGTGCACCACGCCCGCGCGGTGCGCGGCGGCGAGCGCGTGGCCGAGCTGGCGCACCACCTCCACGACCTCGGCGGTGGGCAGCGGGCCGCGCTTCTTCACGGTGGCGGCGAGGTCGTCGCCGGCGAGGAGCTCCATCACGAGCCACGGGAGGCCGGTGGGCTCGTCGATGCCCGCGGCGAGCACCTCGACGACGTGGTCGCTCTCGATCTGGCCGCCGATGATCGCCTCGCGGGCGAAGCGCGCGCGCATCACCAGGTCGGCCACGTGCTCGGGCAGGAGCGTCTTGAGGGCGCGGAGCTTCTGCGTGCTGCGCTGCCGCGCCACGTAGACGGCCCCCATGCCTCCCGCTGCGAGCTGGCGCTCGACCTCGTAGTCGCCCCCGAGCACGGTGCCCGGCGCGATCACCTTCGCAGCTCCCATGTGCGCCCGTGAGTAGCCCCTTTGGCGTCGCACTGTCTACGACGCCCGCGCTGCGATCGTTCGCCTCCGCGCGCGCGGCGTGCAGCGTAGTGGACCGTGGCCCCGCAGCCGCGCTTCGATGCGCGCCGTGTCTCCGCGCCTCTCGCCCGTGAACGCCGCCGTCGCCGTGCTCACCCTCCTCGTGTGCGCGAGCCCCGGAGCGCGCACGGAGGCGCCGACGGTGCAGCCCGAGGCCTTCGGGCACCATCACCGTCACCATCACCATCGCCATCATCGACGCCGCACGCCCCGCCGCGCGCCGCCGCGGACCCTACCGGTCGCGCCCTTGCCGAGCGTGCCCGAGCGCGCGGGCGTGTGCCCGGCGGGGATGATCTTCGTCGAGGGCTCGTTCTGCCCCGACGTGCGCCAGCGCTGCGAGCTCCGCGACCCCGAAGAGCGCGATCGGTGCTTGCGCTTTCGTACTCCCACCGTGTGCCGCAGCCACGCGCGGCGGCCCATGCGCTACTGCATCGACCGCTACGAGTGGCCGGGGCGACGGGGAGCCGTCCCCGCGGTGATGGTGTCGTGGAACGACGCCGCCCGCGCCTGCGCCGGTGTGGGTCGTCGGCTCTGCACCGAAGACGAGTGGACGCTCGCGTGCGAGGGCCCCGCGATGCTCCCCGACCCCTGGGGCTACACGCGCGACGAGACGGCGTGCAACATCGACCGCGAGGGGATGGCCTTCGACCACGCGCACATGCGCAGCGACGACCTCGCCGTGGCCGCCGCCGAGGCCGCGCGCGTGTCGCAGTCGCGCCCGAGCGGGGCCTACCCCCGCTGCGTGTCGCCCTACGGCGTCAGCGACATGACCGGCAACGTCGACGAGTGGACCGTGAGCCGCACGGGGCGGCCCTTTCAGAGCGCGCTCAAGGGCGGCTACTGGGGGCGCATCCGCGCGCGGTGCAGGCCCACCACGCGGCGCCACGACGAGCGCTTTCGCTACTACCAGAGCGGCTTCCGCTGCTGCGCGGTGGCGCGCTGAGGCGCCGCGCACTTCGCGGGTGACGGCGGCGGCGGGCGTGCGATGCTCGGGCCCCGCCGATGAGCCACCACGCAGCGACCGAGCGCGCGCCCTTGCAGACCAGCACCGTGCGCATGCGCGTGCACTACGCCGAGGTCGATCGCATGGGCTTTCTGCACCACAGCAACCACCTGCGGTGGTTCGAACGCGGCCGCGAGGAGTACTCGCGCCGCCGCGCCGCCGCGTACCGCGAGATGGAGGACGCGGGCCTCCTCGTGGTCGTGGTCGACCTCGCCGTGCATTACAAATCGCCGCTGCGCTACGAAGACGTCGTCGACCTCACGGTGAACCTCGTCGAGGTGCGCCACGCCTCGCTGGTGTTCGAATACGCGATGCTCCGGGTGTCCGACGGCGCGCTGGCCGCCACCGGGCGCACGCGCCACGCCTTCGTGACGCGCGAGGGTCGCATCACGCGCATCTCGACGGAGGTGGCCGCGCTGCTCACCGCCGACGAGTCGATCAAGCGCCTGGGCGAGCTCGACGGGGCGTAGACGCGCGGGCAAATCATGTAGTCTCGTCGCCGCGATGAGCGCGGGAGAGCGGGCGCGGCCGCCCACCATCGATCGGTTTCGCTTCGACGCGCTCATCGGCTCGGGCGCCTTCGGCGACGTGTACCGCGCGCACGACAAGCTGCACGGCGCCCCGGTGGCGGTGAAGGTGCTGCGACGGGCGTCGGCGCAGCAGCTGCGGCGGCTCAAGCGCGAGTTTCGGTCCCTCGCCGACGTGGCGCACCCCAACCTCGTGCGGCTCTACGAGCTCCTCGCCGACGGCGACGAGTGCTGCCTTGTGATGGAGCTCATCGACGGCGTCGACCTCGCCGCGTGGGTGAGCGGCTCGCGCACGCCGCCCGCCAACGACGCGCCCGTCGACCTCGAGCGCGCGCGGGCCGCGCTGCGCCAGGTGGCCGACGGCCTCGCCGCCCTGCACGCGTCGGGCAACCTGCACTGCGACATGAAGCCCTCGAACGTGCTCGTCACGCGCGAGGGACGCGCCGTGGTGCTCGATTTCGGGTTCATGCGCGAGCTGCAGCCCGTGGCGTCGCAGAGCACCGACGACGGCCTCGGCACCATCGCCTACATGTCCCCCGAGCAGTCGTACGGGCTGCCGCTCACCGAGGCGAGCGACTGGTACGCCTTCGGCGTGATGCTCTTCGAAGTGCTCACGGGGCGCCTCCCCTTCACGGGCAATGCGTTTCACGTGCT
>CAISKJ010001471.1 GCA_903885885.1 uncultured delta proteobacterium | reverse complement strand
CGGCGATGCGCACCATGGCCCGCGCGCTGCGCTTACCGTTGCGCGTCTGGAGCATCCAGAGCTTGCCCTTCTGAATGGTGAACTCGATGTCTTGCATGTCGCGAAAGTGCTGCTCGAGGCGCGTGTACACGGCCACGAGGTCGGCGTAGGCCGCGGGCATCTTCTCTTCGAGGGAGGTGGCGCCGCCGGAGGCGTAGGGGCTCTTCGTGATGCCCTGCGGGGTGCGGATGCCGGCCACCACGTCTTCGCCCTGCGCGTTGACGAGAAACTCGCCGAAGAAGCGCCGCTCGCCCGTCGACGGGTCGCGCGTGAAGGCCACGCCGGTGGCGCAGTCGTCGCCGAGGTTGCCGAACACCATGGCCTGCACGGTGACCGCGGTGCCCCAGTGGCCGGGGATGTTGTTGAGCCGACGGTACGTGGTGGCGCGGGGGTTCTCCCAGCTGCCGAAGACGGCGCCGACGGCGCCCCAGAGCTGCTCCCACGGGTCGTCGGGGCACGCGACGCCGAGGCGGTTGCGGATCTCGGCCTTGAACTCGGCCACGAGCTCGCGGAGCGCCGCCGCGTCGAGCTCGGTGTCGAGCGTCACGCCGCGGTCGCGCTTCTTCGCCTCGAGGATGACCTCGAAGGGGTCGTGCTCGTTCTTCGACTCGGGCTTCATCCCGAGCACGACGTCGCCGTACATCTGCACGAAGCGGCGGTAGCTGTCCCACGCGAAGCGCTCGTTGCCCGAGGCGCGCGCGAGCGCGGCGCAGGTGGTGTCGTTGAGCCCGAGGTTGAGCACCGTGTCCATCATGCCGGGCATCGAGACGCGCGCGCCGGAGCGCACCGACACGACGAGGGGGTTCGCGGCGTCGCCGAAGCGCGCGCCCATGGCCGCCTCGATGGCCGCCATCGCCGCGCGCACCTCGCCGTCGAGGCTCGCGGGGTACGTGCGCCCGTTGGCGTAGTGGTACGTGCACACCTCGGTGCTGATGGTGAAGCCCGCGGGCACCGGGATGCCCATGCGCGCCATCTCGCGCAGCCCCTGCCCCTTGCCGCCGAGCAGCTCCCTGGGCTTCGCGATCACATCGCCGACAGCGGCGGATCCACCAAAGGAATAGACGTATCGGGTCATCGCGGCTCTCCTTGTGCGAGGGATTGTTCGCCCCTTCGGCCCCGCATTGCGAGTGAAACTTCGAGCACGCGCGGGCGCACGAAATATGGCCTTCGACGGGCCTGCGGTTGGTACCGTCTCGGGCCTCTCATGCACCCCCGCCGACTGTTCGCGCTCTCGCTCCTCGTGGCCGCGTGCGAGGCCTCCGTGGCTCCTCCTCGGACGACGCCCGACGGGGCATCCAGCGACGTTGTCACCGCGGACGGGACCACCGCGGACGGCGCCGCGCCCGATGTCTTCGCCGTCGACGCGAAGGTGCCCGACGCGAGCGCGGCCGACGCGGAGGCGCCCGACGCGAGCGCGGCCGACGCGTCGCTCCCGGCCTGCGCCGCCGACACCGCGGGCGACCTGTTGCGCGCGCTCCGCGCCCCACGCGCGGCGGGGGTGAGCGCGGTGGCGGCGCCGGGCCAGCGCTTCGACGACCTGCGCGCGCGCACGCTCGCCGACCCCGCGCTCATGGCCCTCGCCCAGCGCGTGCGGGCGTCGTCGCGGGGGGCGCTCCCGACGCTCGCCGCGGGCGATGACAGCACGTATCAGGTGGTCGCGTCGCGCGCCCTGCAGCTCGCCTTCGTCGCCTGGCTCGACCGCGACACCGCCGCTGCGCAGGCCGCGGTGCGCGCGCTCGCGGCGGCGGCCGTTGCGCCCGCGTGGCTGCGCACGGCGACGGAGGTTCCCATTCGCGTGGGGGGCTCGCTGGTGGACCTCGCGGCGGCGGTCGACCTGCTCGCGGCGGTGCTCCCCGCGGCGGAGCTCGACGTCGCGCGGGGCCACGTGGGCACGGCGCTCTCGTCGGTGGTGTCGTGGCTGCGCACCGGCGGCGAGGTGTTCGTGGCGTTTCACAGCGACAACCACGGGATGCGCCTCGGCGCGGGCCTCGTGGCCACCGCGATGGTCGCGCCCGCGAGCGCCGTCGACGACGAGGTGATCGGCTACGCGCTCGCGCACATGGGCGCCTCGGTGCAACGGCAGACGGGCGGCGCCGAGGGCTGGGCCGAGGGCTCGACGTACTTCTCCTACGCGTTCGAAGTGGCCGCGCCCGCGCTCCTCGCCGTCGACCGCGCGTGGACCGGCGACGACCGCCGCTGCGTGCGCTGCGCGAGCTTTCGCCTCTCGAGCTGCGGCGCGGCGCCGTCGCCCATCGTGCGCCCGTCGCGCGACCCGCTCCTGCGCGACCTCGTGCGCTGGGGCGCGTCCATCGAGACGCGCAACGGGTGGCTCCTGCCCACCGACGACAGCCGCCTCGCGGGCACCACGGCGCCGCTCCTCGAGCGCATGGTCGACGGCCGCGCCTTCACGCGATGGTCCGCGACGGGGCCGCAGGGCTCCTTCGGCGGCTCCGTCGATGTGACCGCGCTCGTGGCCCTCGCGCTCGCGTCGCCGGAGATCACCACGACGCTCGCGCCGCGCGCGCTGTGGCCCGCGGCGGGCACCGGAAGGCTCGACGGGGCCACCGCCGACGGCGCGCCCCTCGAGGCCTTCATGGTGGCCGAGCACGGGGCCGCGCACGCGGGCCACGAGCGCCCCGATCCCCTCGCGCTCACCTTCGTCGTCGACGGCTCGCTCCTGTTGGGCGCGTCGGGCTACGGCGCCT
>CAISKJ010001470.1 GCA_903885885.1 uncultured delta proteobacterium | reverse complement strand
GCGCAGCCCGTCGCGACCGCGCGGCACGCGCGCGCGCTCGCCGCGACGTGGCTCTTTCGCCTGGGGCGACGCGACGAGGCGCGCGACGCCGCCACGCCCCTCATCGACGCGTACAACGACGCGCAGGAGGCCGACGGGGCCCTCCTGCGCGACGCGGGCTTTCTCACCGACGTGGGCCTCGCGGCGCGCGCGCTCGGCGCCCTTCGCAACGCCAACGAGGCCTTCAACGAGGCCCTGCGCATCGACGCCGCGCGCGTCGACACGAACCTCGCGCAGGCCGAGCTCATGCTCTCGACGGAAGACATGGGCCCCGGCAGCGAGGCCCTGCGCGCCGCCCTCACGGCCAACCCGCACAGCGCGCGGGGGCTTGTTTTACGGGCCCGCACGCGCCTCGCCTCGGAGCTCGACCTCGTGCGCGCCGGCGAAGACCTCACCGCCGCCCTCACCGTAAACCCCCGCCTCGCCGACGCGTGGGCCCTGCGCGCGGCCATCGTGCTGCGCGACGGCGACCTCGCCGCGGCCGACCGCCTGCTCGACCAGGGGGCGGTCCTCAACGCGCGCGACCTCGACGTGCTCACCATGCGCGGCGTGGTGCGCTTCTTCGCCGAAGACGCCGCAGGCTTTCGCCGCGCCTTCGACGCGCTCTTCGCGGCCTCGCCCACCTACGCCGAGGGCTACGAGACGCTCAGCGATTTCGCCGACTGGGAGCACCGCTACGCCGAGGCCGTCGAGCTCATGCGCGAGGGCCTCACGCGCCCCGCCATCGCGGCCGATCGGCGCCTCGGCGCGCGCATCCGGGCGAGCCTGGGCATCAACCTCCTGCGCATGGGGCGCGAAGACGAGGCGCTCACCGAGCTTCGCGCGTCGTTCGAGGCGAGCCGCTTCAACGTGCGCGTGGCCAACCTGCTCAACCTCTACGAGCAGACCATTCCCACAACCTACCAGACCGTAACCTCGGGGCCCTTTCGCGTGCGCTACGCGCAGGGCGAGCGCGCGGTGCTCGAGCGGTACGTGCCCGCGCTCTTGCAACGCGCCTACGACGACATGGTGCGGCGCTACGGCTTCACGCCCGAAGGCCCCCTCTCCATCGAACTCTACGCCGACGATGAGCACTTCTCGGTGCGCACCTCGGGCCTGCCCGAGATCGGGGTGCAGGGCGTGTGCTTCGGGCGCGTGGTCACGGCGCTCTCGCCGCGCGGCGGGCCCTACAACTGGGCGCAGATCGTGTGGCACGAGCTCGCGCACGTGTTCGCGCTGCAGCGCTCGCGCTCGCGCGTCCCGCGGTGGTTCACCGAGGGCCTGAGCGAGTGGGAGGCCTTTCACTCGCACCCCGAGTGGGCGCGCGAAGACGAGGGCTCCCTCGCGGCCGCGCTCGCGGCGGGGCGCATTCCCCGCGTGGCCGACTTCAACACGGCCTTCACGCACGCGCGCCGCGCCGACGACATGCTCGTGGCCTACTACGCCGCGTCGCAGCTCGTGGCCTTCATGATCGAGCGCTACGGCTTCGCCCGCGTGGCCGCGATGCTGCCGCTGTGGGGCGAAGGGGCGCGCACGCCCGACGTGATTCAGCGCGCCCTCGGCGTGAGCGCCGACGCGGTCGACCGCGCGTTTCGCGAGATGCTCCACGAACGCCTCGCGGGCTTCGCGCGCGCGTACACCGTCGACCCCGGCGCGTACGCCGACCGCGAGGCGCTCCAGCGCGCGGCCGAGGCCGCTCCGCAAGACGCGGGCGCGCAGGCGAGCGCGGCGGCGGCGG
>CAISKJ010001469.1 GCA_903885885.1 uncultured delta proteobacterium | reverse complement strand
GTCTTCGGGCACGTAGCCCACACCGAGGGCGCGCCGTGCAGACACGTTGAGCGCGCCCACGTCGACGGCGCCCACGCGCACCTCCCCCTCGACGACGGGCGCGAGCCCTGCGATCACCTCGGCGAGCGCGCGCTGCCCGTTGCCCTCGACGCCCGCTACGCCGAGCACCTCGCCCGCCGCGACGCGCAGCGAGATCGGTCCGAGCCCGTCGGCGCGAACGCCTCGGAGCTCCATCGCAGCGGCGCGCGCGTCGGGCGCGGGGTGGGCTGCGCTAGGCGCTGCGACCTGGGCCGCCCCGACGACCGCCTCAGCCACCTCGGCGCGCGACGTGTCGGCGACCGGCTTCGCATGGACCACGCGCCCCCGGCGGAGCACCACGATCTCGTCGGCGACGGCGAACACCTCGTCGAGCTTGTGCGACACGAGAAGCACGGCGGCGCCGTCGCGCGCGAGGGCGCGCACCGTCTCGAGCAGCGAGCGCACCTCGGGGGGCGACAGCACGGCCGTAGGCTCGTCGAGCAGGAGCGCGCGCGCACCGCGGTAGAGCACCTTGAGAATCTCGACGCGCTGCCGCTCTCCCACCGAGAGCGTCGAGACGAGGGCGTCGGGATCGACGGGCAGCGCGTGCTTCTCGGAGAGTGCGCGCACCTCGCGGCGCACCCGCGCTCGATCGACCCAGAGGCCCAGCGGCCCCGTGCGCGGCTCGGCGCCGAGCGCCACGTTGTCGGCCACCGAGAGCGCGGGCACGAGCATGAAGTGCTGGTGCACCACGCCAACGCCCGCGCGAATCGCCGCCGCCGCGTCGCCCGCGGGCAACACCACGCCGTCGGCGCGCACCTCGCCCGCGTCGGGCGCGGCGAGGCCGCAGGCCACGCGGATCGCGGTGCTCTTGCCCGCACCGTTCTCGCCCACGAGGGCCACGACGCGGCCCGCGGTGAGCGTGAGCGACACGCCGTCGAGCACCCGTGCGGGCCCGTAGGAGCGTGAGATCGACGCGAGGGAGAGCTCCACCGTGCGGCCCTTCTACTCCCTCGGCACCGCGACGCGGCCGGCGATCACCTCGGCGCGCAGGGCCTCGACGCGCGCCACGTGGGCCGCGTCGAGCTGCGCGGCGTGCGGGCCCGCGTGCACGTAGTCGATGCCGCCGTCGGCGAGGCCGAAGGCGCGCACGCCCCCCTCGCCGCGGTCGAAGCGGCCCCGCGAGGCGTCGCTGGCCACGTCGAAGATCGCCACGTCGACGCGCTTGAGCATCGAGGTGATCACCACGCCGGGCATCTCGTCGTGCTGGTCGGCGTCGACGCCGATCGCGTAGCGCCCGAGGCGGCGCGCGGCCACGAAGACGCCGTGGCCCGTGCTCCCCGAGGCGTGGAAGATCACATCGACGCCCGAGGCATACTGGGCGGTCGCGAGGGCGGCGCCCTTCTCGGGGTCTTTGAACGCTGCAGGCGTGCTGCCCGCGTAGGAGGCCACGAAGCGGCACGCGGGGCACGTCGCGCGCACGCCCGCGGCGTAGCCGTGTTCGAAGCGGCGAATGAGCGGAATGTCCATGCCGCCCACGAAGCCCACGGCGCGCGAGCGGGAGAAGAGCCCGGCCAGCGCGCCCACCAGGAACGACCCCTCCTCCTCGCGGAAGCGCAGGCCCACGACGTTGGACGGAATATGTCCATCCTCCGGGGGCGCGTAATCGACGCAGGCGAAGCGCGCGTCGGGGTAATCGCGCGCGACGCGGTCGACGTCGCGTGAGAACACGTACCCGATGCCGATGATGCGGTCGAAGCCGCGGGCGGCGAAGAGACGCAGCGCGGCGGCGCGGTCGTCGCTGTCGGCGGGTTCGACGTACTCCACGTCGGCGCCGAGCGCGGCGCGCGCGCGGACGAGGCCCTCGTAGGCGCCGTCGTTGAAGCTCTTGTCGCCGCGGCCCCCGACGTCGAACACGAGGCCCACGCGCACCGCGCGACGCCCCGCGGGTACGCGCCCCGGCAGGGCCGACGCGTCGCGCTGGCGGGCCGGGAGCGCGAGGCTCGCCACCGCTGCGAGAACCACCGCGATGCCAGGTGCTGTCGTACGCCGCGCCACAGTTCGACCGGCGCGGATCCAACCACGGATGACGCCGATTCGACAACGAAGCGTTGAAGGGACGGCCTCGCGCGCTTCGGTGATGCATCGGCGCCACGAACTGGATTACTTTCGTCTCAGCGGACTTCTGTCCGAAGCGCTGGAGCGAGAACCGTTGATTGAAGCAGGCGAACCCCTCGGCAACCGCTACGTCGTCGTACACCCCGTCACCGAGCTCCGCCCGGGGGTGCTCTTCGAGGTCGCCGACCACGCTGGGATGCAGTTCTACGGGCAGCTGATGCACGGCGACCCCGTCGCACCCGCGCTCGCCGCGCAGGTGCGGCAGAGCCTGGTGGCGCTTCCGGCGCTGCCCACGGTGCTCCGCCCGCGCGACCTCGCGCTCACGTCGAAGGCGCTCGCGGTCGCGCTCCTCGAGCGCCCCGGCGGGGCCATCACGGTCTCCTCGCGGCTCGGCGCCATCGTCGAGTCGCTGGGGCGCCGCGAGGCCACGCTGTGGCTCTTCCGGCAGCTCTCGGCCATCGCGAACGACCTCGCGCAGATTCACCAGACGGGCACGGTGCACGGCGCCATCAACGCCTCGTGCCTCGTGTGCGCAGCCGTCGGCGACGCCGGCAACCTGCAGCTCGCGGGCTTCGGCATCGACGTGTTCGCCCGCGGCAACGACCCCGAGAAGGCGCCCACACGCCGCACCGACCTCGTGGCCCTGCTCACCGCGCTGCAGGAGCTGTTCACCGCCGGCGGCCTGCAGCCCGAGGGCGGCGCGGCGGCGAAGTGGCTCCTCCTTCGCACGTCGGCGCAGCACGGCGAGCACCCCGCGCTCGCGTCGGGCACCGCGCTCGCCGCGGCCCTCACCGAGATGGCCTCGCTGCGCCCCGACGACGCGCCCCGCGTCGTGCGCTCTCCCACCCTCGCGCCTCCTATGCGCGCCAGCGCCGCGAGCCGCCAGTCGACGGCGCCCCCCGCGCCGAGCGCGAACCGTCGCACCGAGACCGGCATGCGCCGCGTCGAGGCGGCCAACGCCGCGAGCAAGCTTCCTCCGCCCCCCGAGCCCGAGGCCCCGCCGCGTCGTCCGCTCGTCAGCCTCGGGGTGGTGATCCCGGGTGTGACGGTCATCCTGGCGGGCGTCGTGGGGATCGTGTGGTACGCGCTGCACCTCCGCGACGATGTGGGCGTCGCACACCTGCGAGAGCGCTCGCGCCACGCCGCCATCGCTCGTGCGAGCGCGTGCACCGGAGAGAACCCCGCGCAGCCCGAGGGCGTGGCCGACTTTCAAGCCCCCGACGAGTTCGATGCGGTGTGCCTCGCGGGGCCCGACCGCGTCGCGCTCCTCGCGCGCAAGGGCACCGACGTGCAGCTCGTCGCGCGCCCCGCCCAGCGCGGCGGGCACTACGCCGAGCCACAGACCATCGCGCAGCGCGCGGTCGAGCTCGGGTCATCGCTGCAGCGCGGCGGCGCGCTGTGGGTCGCCTGGCGCCATGGTGTCGGGGCGCCCTTCGGGCTCGCGCGCGTCGAGGGCACGCACGTGGCGACGGTGCCCGTGCCCCTCCAGGGGTGGGATTCGGTGCCCCTCAAGGGCGCGTGGCTCCTCGACGCGAACGCGCGCAACGCGTGGCTCGTCACCAACGTGATCACCGAGGGCGGCGAGCACGTGGTGCTCCTGCAGATCACCTTCGGCCCCGCGGCCCCCGACGTGGTCGCATGGCTCGTGGGCGCGGGGTCTGCGTACGGCGTGATTGCGGGCGAGTCGCCCTCGCTGCTCATCGGTCGCAAGCAGTCCGCCGACGCGTCCGGCCACGAGCTCACCGACGTGACGCTCAACCTCCAGGCCATCGCGGCCGCGCGCCACCCCACGGACGCCATCGCGGTGCGCGGCGCGCCGCTGCCCGAGGCGGCCCTCACGCGCTCGGCGTCCGTGGTGCTCGACAGCCCGATGCTCGGCCCCGTGCGCCACGGCGTCGCGATCGATCAGACGCATGCCTGGCTCGTCGCGCGCGGCGGCGCGCAGCCCGCGGAGGCCTGTCAGGTGCCCGATCGCTGCCACACCGCGGGGCCCGTCACCGTGCTCGCCTTCGCGCCCGGCGCGGCGCCCACGGTGACCCAGGTCGCCGCGCGCGGCTGGGCCGTAGACCTCGCCCGCAGCGGCGCGGGCGGCCTCTCGGTGCTCGCCACGACCGCCAACGTGGCGGGCGCGGCGCTGCCCGTGAGCACGCTCTACGAGCTCGCCTCGCCGTCGTCGCCGCCCGCCGCGGTGCAGCGCACGATCACCACGTCGCGCTCGCCCCGCGCGCGCTTCGTGACCTGCGGCAACGAGGGGTGGCTCGCCTTCGATGCGACGCACCCGGCGCCCGTCCTCACGACCCTCCCGCTCCAGTGCACCGACGCGCGCTGAGTGCGCGTCGCAAGAGAGTCGTTGCCTCGCCGCACAATCCCTGCGAGACCTCCGCGGGACTCTTCGCGGCAGTGTCAGGAGTGAGAAGCAAATCCAATGGTGGCGATCGGCGACAAGCTCGGCGGGCGATATTTCGTCACGAAGCTCGAAGACAAGCCCACAGTCGGTTCGTTGTTCGAAGTGCGCGACGCGCAGGGCACCGTGTTTCACGCGCAGCTGCTCCACGCGGGCTCGATCACCCAGTCGGAGCTCAACGCGCTCGCGCGCGAGGTCGCGTCGGTGCCGCACAGCCCGGCCCTCGCGCTGCCCGACGAGATCACGCAGGCGCCTTCCGGCGAGCCGTTTGCGCTCTATGCCAAGGCTCCGCCGAAGCCCCTCGCGGGCGAGCTCGCGGTGCTCGTCGCGGGCGGCAACGCCGACCGACGCCTGGCCGCCCAGCGCACGCTCATGCGCGCGTTCGCGACGCTGGCTGAAGAGTACGAGAAGGCCGTCGGTGCACGCTCGGCGCACGGCGCGATCAGCCTGCAGACACTCGGCGTGGCGGAGCGCGGCGACGACCTCAAGCTCGCGCTCTCGGGCTTCGGCCTCGAGGCGACGGCGCGCATCGCGGGCAAGAAGGAGCGCCCCCCCGCCAAGGCCGACCCGTCGGCGTTGGCCCTCACGCTCCACGAGGCGCTCGCGAAGTGCATGGCGCTGCCCGAGGGCACCGCGCAGGTGAAGTGGAGCATCGTGCAGAGCTGCGCGCGCGCGGGCGACCACCCCGCGCTGCAGAGCCCCGCGGCGCTCGCGAAGTTTCTCCGCGACCTCGTGTGGGAGATCGAGCAGGCCGCGCGTGCGCCCACGCCGTCGATGAAGCCTCCGCCCGACAAGGGCGCGCCCAAGCCCGTCGACGCCGCGCCCGCGCGCGGCGCGCAGAAGGCCCCCTCCGAGGCGGCGCCCCCCGCCGCAGGCGGCCCCGCGAGTTGGGCCGCCGCGAACCGCAATACGCTCATCTTCGCCGGGCTCGGGCTCGTCGCCGTCGCGGCGCTCACCCTCGTCGGCGGCGGCCTGCTGCGCACCGCGCGCCGGGGGCGCCTCGACGGCCTTGGGCGCGCTCTTGTCGGAGGGCGTCTTCATCGACGGCGTCGGCGCGCGCGCGGCCTGCTCGATCTCCCACACGAGGTCCCGAAGAAACTTCGCGAGGGCCGCCGGGCTCTGGAGCGCGGGGTGGTCGCCCGCGCGCGCGCAGCTCTGCACGATGCTCCACTTCACCTGCGCGGTGCCCTCGGGCAGCGCCATGCACTTCG
>CAISKJ010001468.1 GCA_903885885.1 uncultured delta proteobacterium | reverse complement strand
CGTTCTTTCGCATCGGCGGCGCGGCCGACGCGCCCACCGACCGCCTCGAGGGGATGTCTCGCGCCATCCTCCCGAAGATCCAAGAGGTGGTCGACGAGGGGGCCTCGCTGCTCCTCAAGAACCGCATCTTCCTCGACCGCACGCAGGGCGTCGGCATTCTCACCCGTGAGGAGGCCCTCTCGATGGGCGCGTCGGGCCCCGTGCTCCGCGGCACCGGCGTCGACTACGACGTGCGCAAAGACAAGCCGTACCTCACCTACGACGAGGTCGACTTCGACGTGCCCGTCGGCGAAGACGGCGACACCTACGACCGCTTCATGGTGCGCCTCGAAGAGATCCGGCAGAGCGCGCGCATCATCGAGCAGTCGCTCGACCTCCTGAAGAAGATCAAGCCGGGCACGCCCGACTACGCGATCAACGTGAGCGACCCGCGCATCGTGCTCCCGCCCAAGAGCGAGGTCTATTCGACCATCGAGGGCACGATCAACCACTTCAAGCTCATCATGGAGGGCATCGATGTGCCCCCGGGTGAGGTCTACGGGTACACCGAAGCGGGCAACGGCGAGCTCGGCTTTATGCTCGTGTCGCGCGGCGGCGGCAACCCCTGGCGCGTGCGCGTGCGGGGGCCGTGCTTCTTCTCGCTCCAGTGCGCCAAGCCCATGATCATGGGCGGCATGCTCGCCGACATTATCCCCGCCTTTGGCTCGATCAACATGATCGGCGGCGAGTGCGACCGCTGAGGGTGACGGAGATGCCTAACTTCAAGCTCGACGACCGCGAGATCCCCTTCGAAAAGGGTGAGACCATCATCAAGGCCGCGTGGCGCGTGGGGGTCGAGATCCCGCACTACTGCTGGCACCCGGGTCTCTCGGTGGCCGCCAACTGCCGCATGTGCCTCGTCGAGATCGAGCCCGCCCCCGGCGGCCGCGCGATGATGCTCGACATCATGAAGTGGGACGCGGCCAAGAACGATTACGTTCCCGACCGCAAGCCCAAGCTCCAGCCCGCGTGTCAGGTGCAGGCCGTCGACGGCATGGTGGTGCGCTCCACCACGTCGAAGCACGCCGCCGAGGCGCGCGCCCACGTGCAGGAGTTTCTCCTCGTCAATCACCCGGTCGATTGTCCTATCTGCGACCAGGCCGGCGAGTGCAAGCTGCAAGACTATTGGATGTCCGAGCAGCGCACCTTCAAGCGCATGCGCGACGAGCCGGTGCACAAGCCCAAGGGCGTCGTGTTCGGCGACACCATCGTGTACGACGCCGAGCGCTGCATCACCTGCACGCGCTGCATCCGCGTGTGCGATGAGCTCGTCGGCGACCACATGCTCGACCTGCGCGAGCGCGGCAACCGCAACGAGGTGGTGCTGGCCCCGGGGCGCAAGCTCGAGGGCGACTACACCCTCATGACCGAGCACGTGTGCCCGGTGGGCGCCCTCACGTCGAGCCACTTTCGCTTCAAGGCCCGCGTGTGGACGCTCAAAGAGACGGCCACCGTGTGCCCGGGCTGCGCGACGGGGTGCAACATGTACCTCGACGTCGACCCGCGCGAGCAGCGCGCGTACCGCAACCGCCCGCGCGACAACGAGGCCGTCAACCGCTTCTGGATGTGCGACGACGGCATGATGTCGTACCTCCGCGAGCACGAGGGGAGGGTGGTCAAGGCCCGCCTCGGGCGCGACGGCGGGCGCGAAGACTCGAAGGTGCCCGCGGCCCTCGACCGCGCCGCCGAGGCGATCGCGAAGGTGCCCGCGGGCAAGCTCGCGGTGCTGCTCGGCGCTCAGTTCTCCACCGAGGATAACCTCGTGCTCGCGGCTTTTGCGAAGGCCGTCGGGGCGAGCGTGTACCTCACGGCGAAGGCGCCGTGGCGGGCCGACAAGATCCTCCGCCACGCCGATCAGAACCCCAACCGCGCGGGCGCGACGGCCGTGGCGGGGGGCTCCGTGGGCTCGCTGCAAGACCTCCTCGCGGCGGCCGCGGCGGGGCAGGTGCAGGGCATCGTGGGCCTCGGCGCCGACGTCGACGTCGACGCGAACGCCCTCGCGCCCCTGAGCCGCATCGGCGAGGTGGTGCTGTTTCTCTCGCACGAGGGCCCGCTGGCGCGCTTCGCGACGGTGGTGCTCCCCGCGGCGAGCTGGGCCGAGGCCGACGGGAGCTTCGTGAACGCGAAGCGCCTCGCGCAGCCCTTCAAGCGCGCGCTGCCCCCCAAGGGCGACGCCCTCCCCGCGTGGGACCTCATCGCCCGCCTCGGCCGCGCGATGAACCTCGATCTCTCTTACACGAAGCTCCGCGAGGTGCGCGCCGCGCTGCTCGCTCAGGCGCCCGAGGCGCACCCTGACAGCCGCCCCATGGCCGTGTCGGCAGACGCCGGCGCGCAGGCCCAGAAGGGCGCGTGAGGTAACGATGTTCTGGATCCAGGCATTTGTGAAGATCGCCCTGATCGTTGGGGTGCTGGTCAACATGGCGGCGATCCTCCTCTGGGTGGAGCGCAAGCAGTCGGCCATGATGCAAGACCGCATCGGCCCCAACCGCGCGGCCATCGTGGTGGGCTCGGTGCGCATCCGCGCGGCGGGCCTCATCCACTCGATCGCCGACGGCATCAAGATGATCTGGAAGGAGGACTGGGAGCCCACCGGCGGCGACAAGCTCCTCTACCGCCTCGCGCCCATCATCGCCCTCGTGCCCGCGCTGTGCCTCTTCGCGGTGATCCCCTTCGGCCCCACGCTGCACGTCGCTCACCTCCGCGACCTCTGGTCGCCCGAGTGGGCGACGGAGACGACGGGCACGGTCATTCCGATGCGCATCGCCACGCTCGACGTGGGGCTGCTCTACGTGTTCGCCGTGGCGGGCGCGGGCGTGATCGGCGCGGCCCTCGCGGGCTGGTCGTCGAACAACAAGTTCTCCCTCCTCGGCGGCCTGCGCGCGTCGAGCCAGATGGTCTCATACGAAGTCGCCATGGGCCTCTCGCTCGTGGGCAGCTTCATGATCTACCAGTCGGTGCAGCCGGGTGACATGGTCAACTGGCAGATGCAGCACTGCTGGGGCATCTTCGTGCAGCCGCTGGCGTTCATTCTCTTCGCTACGTCGGCCATCGCCGAGACCAAGCGCGTGCCCTTCGACGTGCCCGAGGGCGAGAGCGAAGTGGTCGCGGGCTACTTCACCGAGTACGCGGGCCTCAAGTTCGGCATGTTCGCCTCGGGCGAGCTCGTCGAGGTGTGCACCTCGAGCGCCCTGCTCGTGGTGGTGTTCCTCGGCGGCTGGCAGCTGCCCTTCGTGCAGAACACGGGCCTCGAGTTTCACTACCTCGGCATCGACGTGTCGTGGCACTGGGCCCACATCGTCGTGGTGCTCGTCGGGCTCCTCACCTTCATCGTGAAGGTGCTCGTGCTGGTGTTCCTGCAGCTCCAGATCCGGTGGACGCTGCCCCGCTTCCGCTACGACCAGATCATGATGCTCGGCTGGAAGATCCTGTTGCCCCTGGCGCTCCTCAACGTGCTCCTCACGGGCTTCGGGATCCTCTTCTTCAACGGCCTCCCCACCCCTGGAGCGATGACCCCGTGACGGCCACGACGAAGGTAATCCGCAAGCCCCAGCGCACCATGGCCGATCAGAGCTACGTCATCGAGCTCGTGAAGGGCCTCGGCGTGACGCTCAAGCACTTCTTCAAGGGTACGCGCCAGATGGTGACGGGCACCACGCCCGACCTCGAGAAGCACCCCTACGCCGACGGCATCGCCACGGTGCAGTACCCCGAAGAGAAGCGCCCCTACGCCCAGCGCTGGCGCGGCGTGCACCGCCTCACGCACCGCGACGACGGCTCGCCCCGCTGCGTGGCGTGCCTCTGCTGCTCCACGGCGTGCCCCGCGCAGTGCATCTACATCAAGCCCGCGGAGTACGCCGAGGGCGACAAGCGCCGCGGGTACGAGCGCTACCCCGAGGAGTTCGTCATCGACGAGCTCCGGTGCATCTTCTGCGGCTTCTGCGTCGAGGCCTGCCCCTGCGACGCCATTCGCATGGACACCGGCTACCACATGACGGCCCTCGATGACCGCGCGTCGTTCATCTACGACAAGGCCCAACTCATGAGCCACGTGGGGCAAGACGGCACGCAGAAGAGCGCCAACCCCCGCCACGAGCCCGGCGACCCGACGCACCCCGGCGTCACGCGCCTCCACGGCGGGCACTGATCCCTCCGGCCGCCGCCTCCCTCCGCGTCTCTCTCCCTCCATCTCCAAGCGTCGCGCGAAATGGCACCCCCCTCGGGCGCGCGGTGATCTACGCTCGCGGCCCTATGGCACAGGTGATTCCCGACGCGTGGCAGGTACCGGCGAGCATTCGTCAGCGGGTGGGCGTGCAGGCGGGCCGACAGCGCGCCATCGTCGAAGAGGGGCACCTGCTTCTCATTCTGCACGAGCTCCCCAAGGAGAATGAGATCACCCGCGCCGCGAAGCTCTTCTGGCGCGCGCCCGACGGCGCGTGGCGCGCGACGGGGGCCGGTCAATCGAGCGGGCTCCCGGTGCTCAAGCGCCACCTCGACGCCCTCCGCGGGGCCCTCCAGCAGCTCGACGCGCGCGTCGACGCGGGCAAGTCGGCGCAAGACTTCTTCTCGGTGCTCAACGAGGCCACGCCGCTGCAGCGCACCTCGCGCAACACCCACAAGGCGCTGCAAGAGGCCCGCGACGGCGTCGACGACAAAGAGATCATCTCGCTGCGCGACACCGCCGGCGAGCTCGAGCGGGCCGCCGAGCTCCTCGTCGGCGACGCGCGCAACGCGCTCGATTTCACGGTGGCGAAGAACGCCGAGGCGCAGGCCGCGAGCGGCGCCCAGGCCGTCGAGGCGCAGCACCGGCTCAATCTCCTGGCGGCGCTGTTCTTCCCCGTGACGGCCATCGGGTCGATCCTGGGGATCAACCTTCACACGGGCCTCGAAGGCGCGCCGCCGGTGCTCTTCTGGATCGTGCTCGTACTCGCCTTCGCGGTGGGCTTCGCCATCCGCGGGTCCCTCGCGAAGAAGTGACAGGATACGTCACACGCGCTAGAACGCGCCCGAGACGCCCAGCAGCGCGCCTTCGCGGAGGGGTTGAAACGTGGGCGCGAGGTGCGCGCGGTCGCGGCGGCGCCGGGCCTCGACGATGTCTTCGGGGCTCGACGCCGAGATCGTGTACCCGACGACGCTGCCCGTGACGGTGAGCAGGCCCGTGAGCAGCATCGTGGCGGTATAGGAGGGATCGTCGGACCTCGCGAAGGCCCAGAACTGCAGCCCCCACCCCGCGAAGGCGCCGACGCTCGCGCCCAGGAGCGTCGCGCTGAACTCTCCGTCGCCGTCGAAGCCGCGCCCGATGCCCGTGACGGTGCCCGCCGTCGCAAGCGCGGCGCCGAGATACATCGTCGCGAAGAAGCCCTCCTCGGAGCCCCCCAGCGCGAAGGGGATGCCCCCGAGCGCGCCGAGAAAGCCGCCGCCCAGCGCGGCGAGCGTACCGACGCCCAGCTGCGTGACGACGCGGCCCCCCGACAAGGGCGAGACCTCGCGCGGGGGCGCCGTCGGCGCGTCGGCCATCCGCGGCGCCTCGTCGTCGAGCGCGGGCGGCGCGCTCACGCGGCGCGCGTGAAGCACGGGCACACCGTGAGCGGGCGGCGCGGGGGGGAGACCCCACGGCGAGGTCTGCGACCAGGCCGCGCAGGGCACGGCGAGCGTCACGAGCAGGGTTGCGGCGCGGAGCAGCGGGAGCGTCGTCGGCATCGGGAGAGGCCTACAGCAGTTCGCGTGCCGCGCGCAGCGTTCTCGGCTTGCCATCGGCGCGAGGTGACCCCCATGCTCGCGCCCGCTGTGTCGAAGGCGTTGCGTCGTCGGAGCTGGGGCTGGTTGCTGTGGCTCGTCGCGCTCGCGGCCCTCGCCGGAGGCGGGGTGCTCTACAAGCGCTCGCGGCCCACGCAGCGCATCCGCGTGTGCGTGCAGACGGTGGCGCTCGGCAACGTGCGCGACCTCGTGTCGACGGTGGCCGCGGGGCGCGTCTCGGCCCGCCGCGAGGCCACGCTGCGCGCCGAGGTGGCGGGCCGCGTGGTGCGCCTCGGGCGTCGCCGCGGCGAGCGGGTGGCCGCGGGCGAGGTGCTCATCGCGTACGACGCGCAAGACCTCCGCGACCGACTGCGCGCGGCGGAGAGCGCCGTGGGGCTCGCGGCGGCGCAGACCGCACAGGCCGAGGCGAGCGCGCGCCTCGCCGAGCGCACCGCGCGGCGCGTCACGAACCTCACGGCGCAGGGCGCGAGCCCGCAGGCGGAGGCCGACACGCTCACGGGGCAGGCCGAGGTGGCCGCGCGGGCCGTCGGGGCGGCGCAGGCGGCGCGGGCGCAGAGCGTCGCGGGCGTGGCCGTCGCGCGCACGTCGCTGTCGCTCGCGGGGGGGCGCGCGCCCTTCGCGGGCGTGGTGCTCTCCACGCACGTCGAGGAGGGCGAGGTGACCGCGCCGGGGGCGCCGCTGGTGGTGCTGGCCGACGACGGCGAGCTGCGCGTCGACGCCGACCTCGACGAGGCCGACCTCGGGCGCGTCACGGCGGGCATGGCCGCCGAGGTGACCTTCGACGCGTTTCAGGGCGAGCGCTTCGTGGGTCGGGTGACCGAGATCGCCCCGTCGGTGTCGCAAGACCTGCGGGGCAACCGGGCCGTGGCGATGCGCCTCTCGATCGCGCGCGACCCGCGCTTTCGCGTGGGCATGAGCGCCGACGTCGACGTGGTGGTGGCCACGCGCGAGGGCGTGCTGGCGGTCAC
The DNA here is from genome assembly GCA_903885885.1 of uncultured delta proteobacterium. GTDB lineage: Bacteria > Myxococcota_A > Polyangia > Polyangiales > CAISKJ01. Next base: position 3,369 of record CAISKJ010001468.1, on the reverse strand, counting down.
GCCGGGGGCCGTGATGGGCCGCGGCACCGACCGGGCGGTGTACGTGCTCGACGGGGGCTTCGCGCGGCGCCGCGCGGTCGCCACGGGCGTGTCGAGCTGGGAGGCCGTCGAGGTCACGCGCGGGCTCCGCGCGGGCGAGCGGGTGATCACGTCGCTCAACGCGCAGGGGCTCGCCGACGGGGTCGCCGCCGAGGCGCAGGGCGCCGCGCGATGAGCGCCGCCGAGGAGCTCGCGCCGGGCGCTCCGCTCATGGAGGTGCGCGGCCTCGAGCGGCGCTTCGTGATGGGCGACGAGGAGGTGGCGGTGCTCAAGGGCGTCACCTTCACCATCAACGTGGGCGAGTACGTGGCCATCATCGGCCCGTCGGGCTCGGGCAAGAGCACGCTCATGTACCAGATCGGGTGCCTCGACACGCCCAGCGAGGGCACCTACCACCTCGCGGGGTACTCCGTCGGCGCGCTCGACGACGAGGAGCTCGCGGCCCTGCGCAACCGCTTCATCGGCTTCGTGTTTCAGGCCTTCAACCTGTTGCCGCGCACCACGGCGGTCGACAACGTGGCGCTGCCGCTGCGCTACGCGGGCGTGGGCATCGGCGAGCGCCGTCGAAGGGCGCGCGTGGCCCTCGACCGCGTGGGCCTCGGCCACCGCCACGACCACACGCCGGACCGCCTCTCGGGCGGCGAGCGGCAGCGCGTGGCCATCGCGCGCGCCATCGTCACCAACCCCAAATTGCTCTTGTGCGACGAGCCCACGGGCAACCTCGACCAGCGCGTGGGCGCCGAGATTCAGGCGCTCTTCGAGGAGCTCAACCGCGACCTCGGGGTGACGCTGGTGATCGTCACGCACGACCCATCGCTCGCCAAGCGCGCGCGGCGCAACATCAAGCTCGTCGACGGCCGCGTGGTGCACGACGGCCCCGCGCTCGAGGGCTTCTGATGTTCGAACACGTGCTCAGCGCACTGCTCGCCCTCAACAGCAACAAGCTCCGCGCGGCGCTCACGATGCTGGGCGTGGTGATCGGCGTGCTGGCCGTCACGCTCCTCGTGGGCGTCGGCGATGGCGCGCGCAAGTACCTCGACACCACCCTCTCGTCGCTGGGCACCAACCTGCTCAACGTGGTGCCGGGCCGCACCGAGACGCGCGGCGGCTTCGGCCCGCCGCCCGCGTCGGGCATCGCGCGCCCGCTCACGATGGACGACGTGCGCGCCATCGAGCGCCAGGCCACGCTCATCCGCGGCGTGTCGCCGGTGGTGACGGGCGGCGGCACGGTGCGCTATCGCACGCGGCAGCGCGACACCATGGTGCTCGGCGTGGGGCCGCAGTTCAGCGACCTGCGCAACATGCACGTCGACCTCGGCGAGTTCGTGCGCGAAGAAGACCTGCAGGCCCGTCGCCGCGTGGCCATCCTCGGGCGCCGCGTGGTGCGCGAGCTCTTCGGCGACGAGAGCGCGCTGGGGCAGCCCATTCGCATCGCGGGCGGGCGCTACCGCGTCGTAGGGATCATGGAGGAGAAGGGCCGCTCGCTCGGCTTCGACCTCGACGACCTGGTGTTCATCCCCGCGACCACCGCGATGGATCAGTTCGGGCAGACGCACCTGTCGCAGCTTCTCACCGCGGCGCGTTCGAAAGACGACACGGCGAGCGCCACCGAAGAGATCGAAGAGGTGCTCGCGCGCCGTCGCAACGGCGAGCGCGTGTTCACCATTCAGAGCCAGGAAGACCTCCTCAAGACCTTCGGCGCCCTCACCGCGGCGATGACCATGATGCTCCTCGCCATCGCGTCGGTGTCGCTCGTGGTGGGCGGCATCGGCATCATGAACATCATGCTGGTGAGCGTGCGCGAGCGCACGCGCGAGATCGGCGTGCGGCGCGCCGTCGGGGCCACGCGCGGCGACGTGCTCTGGCAGTTTCTGCTCGAGGCCGTGGTGATCTCGACCATCGGCGGCGCCATCGGGCTCGGGCTCGGCGCGGCCATCGTCGCGGTGGTGACGAAGTACGCGCCCGACGTCCCCTTGCGGCTCTCGGGATGGATCGCCGCGGTGGCCTTCGGCTCGTCGTTCGTGGTGGGCGTGATCTCGGGCGTGGTGCCCGCGCGCCGCGCCGCCGCGCTCGACCCCGTCGACGCGCTCCGCTACGAGTAGTTCACCTTCGCCGAACCGTGCGTCGCGCGTGTACGTCGTAGCGCGCCCGATGCGAATCCGATGGTGCCTCGCCCTCCTCGCGCTCACGGTCTCGGCCGCTGCGCAGCGACCCGCCGACGCCGACGGCGACGCTGCGCGGGAGGCCCGCGGCGGTGAGTCACTTCCGGGTCGACGATGTGTTCTGCGCGGCGCCGCTGGCGGTGTACCAGGGCGAGCTCTATGCGGGCTCGCAGCGCGACGGCTCGCTCTGGCGCGTGGTGGGCGAGTAGGGTCAGGCCTCGACGTCGGGCTCGACGAACTGCCACTTTACGTCGGGCATCTTGGCGCGCACGCGCTGCTCGAAGCCGTTGATCACGGCGACCACCTCGGCGCACGGGATGGCGTCGTCGACGCGGAGCTTCACGGCGAGCATCACCTCGCCGGGGCCCTGCTGCACCGTGATCATGCGCAGCACCGCGCGGATGCGCGGGTCGCCGCTCGCGGCCTCGTGCACGGCGGCGTCGACCTCGGGGTCGGCGCGCTCGCCGAGCAGCAGAGACTTCACCTTGCGCGCGAGAAACCAGGCCACGCCGACGAGCACGACGCCCACGAGGATGCTCCCCACGCCGTCGAAGCGCGGGTTGACGTACACGGCGAGGGTCATGGAGGCGAAGGCGACGGCGAGGCCCACGACGGCGGCGAAGTTCTCGCCGGTGCACACGACGAGCTCGGCGTCTTTGGTGACGTCGAGGTAGGCCAGAATGCCGAGCGCGCCGCGCTTGGCGTTGATGGCCTGGATGCACTGCCGCAGCGACAGGGCCTCGAGCACGAGCGAGAACCCGAGGATCACCATGGCCAAGGAGATGTGATGCACGGGCTCGGGGGTGATCACCTTCTCGATGCCCTCGCCGATCGAGAACACCCCGCCGCCGAAGAACAGCATCAGCGCCACGATGAACGACCAGAAGTAGCTCGCGCGCCCCGTGCCCAGCGGGTGCCGATCGGAAGGGCCCACCGACGACTGACGGATGCCGATGAGCAAGAGAATCTGGTTGAGGCAGTCGGCGAAGGTGTGAATCGCCTCGGCGAGCATCGAGCCCGAGTGCGTGAACACCGCCGCGCCCGTCTTCGCGACGGCGATCGCGAGGTTGGCGGCGAGCGAGGTGAGGACGACCTTCGTGGAGTGGCCTTCTGACATAGAGGGCGCGGAGCATAGCGACCGCGGCCGTGCCGAGGGAAGCGCGCTCTG
>CAISKJ010001467.1 GCA_903885885.1 uncultured delta proteobacterium | reverse complement strand
GCCCTGCCCTCGCTCCCGCGGGGGCAGTGGCGCGCGGCAGCGGGGGTGGGGGCTCGTACCGCGCCCGACGAGAATTGGGGGCACGATGAGGGTTTACCCGCCGGGCACACGCGTTTTCGAAAGATGAGACCAGCGCTCAGGTGGTGACGCACAAGCGCGCGTTCCCTGCGCGTGCGGGCTGCCGTACCCTCCGACTCCACCACGATGCCGCCCCGCAACACCGACGCGCCGAAGACGAAGACCCGCGCCGAGCTCCCCGCGCAGCTCCCGCAGCCCGAGGTGCTGCTCGGGTGCTTCTACAGCTGGATGGCGGTTGCGATCACCGACCGCCCCGCCGAGGTCGAGGCGCTCCTGCGCGCGACGCTCCCGGCCGTGCTCCCCGCGGAGAAGAAGCGCGCCGCGGCGCGCTCGATGGTGAACAAGATCGGCGTCGTGCGGTGGTCGCAGGCGCACGAGACGCTGTGGTTTCGTCAGGGCAACGGCGCGCCGTACCGCGTGCACCCGTCGCGGCTCACCGACGCGCAGCGCGCGCAGGTCGCGACGCTCGAACCGAAGGGAAAGCTCCGCGACGGACACATCGCGGGAAGGGCCCCGCCCCCGTCGGAGTGAAGGTGCGAGCGGGGAGGGCGCATCAGCCTCTCTCCAAGGTGCTCAGCGCGACGCGTCGCAATAGCCGGCACCGTGCGCCGCCGAGGCACCGTCTTCGTAGGCGCAGCGCGCGCCCGCGCCGCACGTGCGCGCCGAGATGCGGCGACCGGCGACGCGGCGCGCCGGGTGACATCCGGCTTCGACACACTGGCCGCCGTCGCAGGTGTACCCCCACGCGCAGTCGGCGAGCGACTCGCAGCTCCCCGACGCGCGCGCGATGCGGCGCGCGGAACGCGATTCGGCGACGCTGTGACCGGGCTTGCCGTGGGTGTGGGGGGGCGTCGGGGCGCTCTTCGCCCACGAGAGGAGCACGAGAAGAAGAAAGGCGATGACGTTCTCCATGCGGGCCGTCATCGCAGGGCGCATACCAACGCGAAGGCGCTGTATCTGCGAGGTTTTCGAGGGACGATGGCGTGGGTGCGGGCACCGCGAGACGCGTCATCGAGGCCACGGTGGCGGCGTGCGATCGATGGCGCACCACCGGTGGGGCCCCGCGCTGTTCACCGTCGCTCCGGAGGGCCACCGCGCGGGTTCACCCCATGCGGTGCGCGCCGACACCGCGTGTGGTGACCGTCGCCCGCCGACCCGACGGCCGACGGGCGTGACCGTCGCTCAGCCGTTGCTGCGGCGGGCCCTGCGACGGTGCGTGACGAGCGCGAGCCCCGCGAGCAGCGCGATGGCGCCGACGCCGCGGTTCGAGGCCCCTACGCGACAACCGCAGCCCTGCGGGAGCGGCTGCGCGCCCGTGTCGCCGACGGGGCCGTCGAGGGCGGCGTCGACCACCGGCGGCACGTCGGCGACGGGGCCCGCGTCGGGCAGCGGGCCCACCGAGCGCGTGAAGCGCGTGCCATCGCTCGTCACCTCGGCCGAGGTGCCCGACGGGCCGATCGCGCGCACCGCGAAGAAGTACCGGCGGTTGGTGGTGAGCCCCGTGCCGAAGAGCACCTGGCGCGTCGAGGCGTCCACCGTGGTGAAGGGGTTGGCCGGGTCCGTCGGGCTGCGCGAGATCGCCGAGCCGCCCGCGGTGAACACCGCCCACTCGTACTGGGTCGCGCCGGGCACCGCCGCCCAGGCCGCCGCGATGCCGGCGCCGCGCGTCTCGTCGACGTCGTCGGTGCCGGGCGCGGCCGGGTCGATGTCGTTCACGAACGCGGGGGCCGGGAAGCGCTCCGTGTCGACGCCGTAGAGAAACCCGTCGGCCGTCTCGACGAGCAGCTCGTCTTCGCGGTCGCCGTCGGTGTCGGCGAAGATCGCCTCGCCCACCGACGCGCGGAGGTTGAGCGCCCAGAGCAGCCCCGTCCCCGTGGCGCAGGGGTCGACGGCGTAGAGGTACCCGTCGGTGCTCCCCACCAGAAACGCGCGCTGGTCGCCCCACAGGTGCGCCGTGGCCGTGACGTTGCCGAGGAGCCCGGCGTTGACGTTCGTCGCCGCGAGCGCCGCGTCGTCGGCGAAGGCGCGCCCGCCCGCCAGCACCACGTTGTTGCGCACCGCGCCCGTCTCGGCGTTGGCGATGAGCAGGTGCGCGCCGCCGTAGTCCACGTCGGCGAACATGAGCCCCGCGGGGCACTGCACCACCGCGCCGAGAATGCGCGTCGAGCGCGTGCCCGCGGGCAGCGACCACGCCGTGTTGATGGCGAGGGGTGAGGGTGTGATCACCGCCCCCGACGGCGCGCCCACGGACCCGCTGCCGATGATCGTCACGGCCCCAGCGCGGCCGCGCACGTTCACGGGCGTCGAGGTGTAGATCGGCAACCCCGACGCGAGCAGCGCGCCGGTGGCCCCCGACAGGAGCCGCAGCGGCGACTGCATCGAGATCAGCGCGTCGTCGCGCCCGTCGCGGTCCGAGTCGTCGACGCCGAGGTAGCCGAAGCCGCTGCCGGCGACCACGATGGGGGCCGAGGTCCACGCGATGGCGTTGTCGGCCACGGCCACCACGGTGCCCTCGCCGTTGGTGCGGTCGATGATGGGCGCCGCGTAGCGCGTCGCGCCCATCGTGCTGCGCAGCGGAACCACGTCGCCGTTGAAGGCCTGCCGCGTCGAGAGGGCGGCGACGCGAAACACCGACGTCGTCCCGTCGGGGCGCCGACCCTCGATGGCGTCGCCCTGCGTCGCGACGAGGAGGTCGTACGCGCCGTCGCCGTTCTCGTCGATCGCGACGGGGTTGTTGGCGCCGCGCCAGTCCCAGCGGCGCTCGGGCTGCCGCGTGATCGTCGCTTGCGAAGCATCGATGCGCTGAAGAATGCCGCGCGAGTTCTGCGTCACGATCTCGCTCGTGGGGCGGTCGAAGCGCGCCGCGATGGGCACCGGCCCGATGGCGCTCGAGCCCGAGTAGAACCCGCCCGTGCGAATGCCGGGCAGCGAGACCTCTTGCGCGTCGCCGAAGTTGATCGCCCGCAGCATCGTGTCGAGCACGATGAGAAAGCCGTCGGAGCGCGCGAGGAGCACGCCCGGCCCCGGCGCGGCGACGTCTTCCTCGGGCGCGGTGGTCACCACCGAGGTGTCTTCGGGGAGCGCGTAGGTCGCGCGCATCGTGGGCGTCTCGGTCGCGTCCCACAGCTCGACCGCGTTGTTGCGCACGAGGAGCAGACCGCGGCGGTCGGTGCCCGGCAGCGCGAGGTCGAGCTGCGCGTTCGCGGCCGACCCCGACGCCCACTCGCTCCGGCGGAAGTACTGCGGCAGCGTGCCGTTGGGCAGGGTGAACACGGGCGTCGGCGCGGCCGCGTCGGACCCGAGCGTCGCGAAGCGATAGCCCAGGAGGTTGGGGCCCCGCTGCACCACCAGCGTCGGGCGTTGCCCCGCGGCGAGGGTGTAGATCCCGCGCACCGTGGCGTCGGGGAGCCGCGCGCGCACCTCGCCCGTGGGCCCGTCGAGGAGGTACGTCGTCGTCGCGCCGCCTTCGAGAAAGGTCGTGGCGATCTCGACGCGCCCGTCGCCGTCGAAGTCCGCCGCGCTGTTCTGCAGAAACGTGTGAACGTCGGTCTCCTGGTCGGCCACGTTGCGAAACCACCGCACGTAGAGCCGCGTGGCCGCCGGGCGCCGCGGGTCGTAGCTGGCCACGAAGACCGCGCGCGAGTTGATGGCCGCCGCGTACGACTGGTTGGTGTACCCCACGATGTCGAGGTTGCCGTCGCCGTCGACGTCGACCACATCGGAGACGTTCGTCCCATAGGGGATCGAGAAGCCCGTCGGGAAGCCGCCCTGCGGGTCTTCGCCGCCCGAGGCCACCTTGGCGCCCGTGCGCCCCTCGAACAGGTACATGTTGCGCGTGCCGAAGGCGACGACCTCGGTGCGGCCGTCGTTGTTGAGGTCGGCCACGACGTCGTTCTGGCCGCAGTTGTACTCGCGCCCGCGCTCGAGCTGCCACAGCCGCTGGTCGCCGTTGTCGACGCCGGCGCCGAAGCCGCGCGCGAAGTTGTACGCGTAGGCGACGTCGCCCATGGAGTCGGTGCTCCCGCAGGCCGCGTCGGCGATGTACATGTCCTCGATCATGTCGCCGTCGAGGCGCGCGAAGCGCACGGCGCCGATGGTGGGGCCGTAGGGCGGCGCGCTCGTGCGCCACTCGAGCGCGCCGGTGCGCGACGAGAACACCATCACGCGCCCCGGGCGACCCGTGGCCACGATGTCGAGCACGCCGTCGCCGTTCAGGTCGCGCAGGGCGTCGATGCGAAACAGGTCGAAGGGCGCCGTCTCCCAGATGATCGAGTCGTCGAAGCGCTTGGCCACGAGGCGCCCGCCCGAGAGAATCACCACGTCGCCGGTGCCGTTGCCATCGACGTCGGCCGCGAACACCTGCTGCGCGCCGAGCGAGCCGCCGAGGTAGGTGCGCCACGCGATGGTGGGGCGCTCGAGCGCGCTCTGGCCCGTCGAGGCCGCTGTGCGCTGCGGGTCGTGGCGCGCCATGGGCCACTCGGCGCGCGCGTCGCGCACCGCGAAGGCCGCGAAGCCGAGGGCGCCGAGGAGGGAGAGCTGAAACCGCCGGGAGGTCTTCTTCGCGCGTCGCATGGGCGCGCGACGCTATCACGCCTCAGTGGCGATGACGGCGGTGACCCTCGTGCGACGACCCGCGGCCGTGGCCCCCGTGGTGGCCCCCGTGGTGCCCCTCGCGGCGCTCGCGGTGACGACCGTGATGACGCCCGTGGCGCGGCGCTTCGGCCTCCTCGGGCGCTGCGGCGGGCGTCGCATCGACGGCTGTGACGACCGGCGCGGCGACGGGAGCGGGCGGCGGCGCGATGACGGGCCCCACGGTGCCCGCGACCACCTCGGTGATGACGAACTCCACGCGGCGGTTGACGGCGCGGCACGCGTCGGTGTCGCGGTTGCAGAGCGGGCGCGTCGAGCCGTAGCCCGCGGACTCGATGGCGGGCCCCGTCGCGCCGTTCGCGCGGAGAAAGGCCAGCACCGCGGCGGCGCGGCGCGCCGACAGGTCCATGTTGAACTCGGGCGCGCCGTGCTCGTCGGCGTGGCCGTCGATGCGCAACCGACGAATCTCGGGGTGCTCCACGAGCAGCCGCGCGACCTCGCGCAGCACCAGGAACGACTCGGGGCGAATCTCGTCGCGCGCGGTGTCGAAGCGGATGCGCTGCGAGATCTCGATGCGCTCGTCGCGCACCTCGGCGGCGGCCACCGGCGCGTCGTCGGGGCAGCCGTCGGCGTCTTCGAAGCGGTTGCGCGTCTCGCGCTCGAAGGGGCACCGGTCGGCCGTGTCGAGAATGCCATCTTCGTCGTTGTCGCGGTCGGGACAGCCGTCCGAGTCTTCGTACTGGTCGTGATCCTCCGGTGCGTCGGCGCAGTGGTCGACGGCGTCGGGCACGCCGTCGAAGTCGCGGTCGGGCGCCACCGGGGGAGGCTCGGGCGTCGACTCGGGGATGCGCAGCGTGAGGGCCACGGCGACCGAGATGAAGCGCGCCTGCTGCGGGTTCTGCACGTCCGCGGGCTGCGTCACCTGGCCGTAGCGCACCGCGGGGCCGAGCGTCACGCTGCGCGCGAGCGCAAACTCCCAGCCCACGCCCACATCGAAGGCGAAGCGCTGCAAGGGCCCCGTGAGGGCGAGGCCCGCGTTCGCATCGACGAACGGCCCGCCCACGTAGCGCCTGCGAAACTGATGCGCGAGGCGCACGCCGCCGGTGAGCATGGTGAGGCGCCCGGGCTCACCGTCGACCGCGTTCGGGTCGCGGTTGCGAAACCACCACGTGCCCGCCGACGCCTGCAGCGCGAGCGGCCCCACGAGGTCGACGCCGATGCGCACGATGCCGTCGACGCCGATGCCGAAGCTGCGCGTGGGCGGCGTCGTGAGCATCCAGTCGGCGCCGGCCTCGAGGCGCACCGCGACGCGACGTAAACCCTGCGCCGAGGCGGAGGCGCACGGCGAGAGCGCGGCCAGCAGTGTGACGAGGGCGACGCGTCGGGCTCGCATGGGGCCCGCGAGTGTCGCCCGGTCGCACCCGCAGACGCAATCATATCGAAAGATTCCGCCTTCGCACCCTCGATGCCGTGCCGTACTCTCGGCGCCCACACCATGCGCGACCTCCGATCGTGGCTCTCGCTCCGCGCGCCGATGGCGTCGCTTGCTCTCGTCGCGGCGACCGCCTTCGGGTGCGACGCTGCCTCGCCGCCCTCCGACGCGACCGTCGCCGCCGTCGACGCGTCGCTCGGCGCCGACATCCTCGCCAACTGTCCGCCGTCGAGCTGCGCGACGCCCGAGTGCAACGGCCAGCTCTGCGGCGCCGGCTGCGCGTGCCTCGCCCGCGCGGCCATCGAGACGGCGTGCAACGACGGCGTCGACAACGACCGCGACGGCATGAGCGACTGCGTCGACCCCGACTGCGCCGCCCAGTCGTGCGGCGTGGGCTGCGCGTGCGGAGGGAGGGCGCGCGCCGAGGCGCTCTGCTCCGACGGCGTCGACAACGACGGCGACATGCAGGCCGACTGCGCCGACCCCGACTGCAACGGCCTCGCGTGCGGCGCGGGCTGCGCGTGCGCGACCCCCGCGGCGACGGAGGCGCTGTGCGGCGACGGGCGCGACAACGACGGCGACATGCGCATCGACTGCGCCGACTCCGACTGCAACAACGGCGCGTGCGGCGCGGGCTGCAGCTGCGCGTCGCTCGCCCGCGCCGAGAGCAACTGCACCGACACGACCGACAACGACGGCGACACGCGCGTCGACTGCGCCGACGCCGACTGCAACAACGCCTCGTGCGGCGCGGGCTGCAACTGCGTGGGCGGCGCGCGCGCCGAGACCGACTGCACCGACGGCATCAACAACGACGACGAGGGCGCGAGCGACTGCGGCGACCCCGACTGCGCGGGGCGCGCGTGCGGCGCGGGCTGCACCTGCCTGGCGAGCGCGCGCGTCGAGGCCTCGTGCCGCGACGGCGTCGACAACGACGGCGACGCGCGCGCCGACTGCACCGACCCCGACTGCAACGGGCAGTCGTGCGGGCTCGGGTGCACCTGCGTGGCGACGGCGCGCGCAGAGACGGTGTGCAACGACCGCGCGGACAACGACGGCGACATGCGCGTCGACTGCGCCGACCCCGACTGCAGCGGGCGCTCCTGCGGCGTCGGGTGCACCTGCATGGGCACCGCGAGCTTCGAAGCGTTCTGCTCCGACGGGACCGACAACGACGGCGACATGCAGGTCGACTGCGCCGACTCCGACTGCGCGGGCATCACCTGCGGCCCCGGGTGCACCTGCGCGTCGGCCGCGCGCACCGAGACGCTCTGCAACGACCGCGCGGACAACGACGGCGACACGACGGTCGACTGCGCCGACGCCGACTGCGCCGGCGCCTCGTGCGGCGTCGGGTGCCGCTGCGGCTTCGGCGCGACGCAGGAGATCGGCTGCGCCGACGGCGTCGACAACGACGGCGACACGCAGGTCGACTGCGCCGACTCCGACTGCAACGCGCTCGCGTGCGGCACCGGCTGCACCTGCGTGGGCGGCGCCGGGCAGGAGACCGCCTGCGCCGACGGCGTCGACAACGACGGCGACCGCCGCATCGACTGCGCCGACTCCGACTGCAACACCCAGTCGTGCGGGACGGGCTGCGCCTGCGGGCTCTCGGCGCGCACCGAGAACCGCTGCAACGACGGCCTCGACAACGACGGCGACGGGCGCGTCGACTGCGCCGACAGCGACTGCAACGCGGTCTCCTGCGGCACGGGCTGCACGTGCGTCGCGGGCGCGCCGCAGGAGGTCACCTGCAACGACGGCCTCGACAACGACGGCGACACGCGCGTCGACTGCGCCGACGTCAACTGCAACGCGCTCTCCTGCGGCACGGGCTGCACCTGCGTGGGCAACGCCGCGCAGGAGATCACCTGCACCGACGGCATCGACAACGACGGCGACGGCCTCACCGACTGCGCCGACACGCAGAACTGCCGCGCCGGCGCCTCGTGCGGCACGGGCTGCCTCTGCGGCGCCGGTGCAGCGACGGAGTCGCAATGCGACGATGGTGCCGACAACGACCGTGACGGTCGTACCGACTGCGCCGACCCCGACTGCGCCGCCCGCACGTGCGCCGCGTCGCGGCTCTGCTGCGCGAGCGGCACATGCGGCTGCTGAGAGCCATCGTCGGCGCGGCCGCGCTCGCGGTCGCGGGCTGCGACGGCGTCTCGCTGGTCGACGGCACGCCGCGGAGCGTCGCGGTCGACGCGGCGGCGGTCGACGTCGACGTGGCGCCGCCGCCGTGCGCGGCGCCGTCGGACTGCGCGCGGGCCGAGTGCGTGGCCGTGGGCTGCGGCGCG